>NZ_JBVVQN010000001.1:0-266117 GCF_055811075.1 Mesorhizobium sp. WSM4820
TCGGGATTGACGACTTCCAGACCGGGTTCGATGCGATGAAGAGCGGCAATTCCGGCAAGGTGGTGATGGACTGGTGAGTGTGGCCGGGTGCCGTTCCGGAAACTTTGGAGGGGTGGGAAGGATCGCTGCTTAGCAGTTTCATAGCTGCGTCGTTGATCTATCCAATGCCCTCTTAAGTGCCGCCATCCCTTCCGTGAGCGCCGCTCGCTCGCTCGCGGTCAGCCTTCCCAGCAAGTCCCGCTCGAACGCTTTTGCCAACGGCACCATCTCGCGATAGGCGGCAACGCCCGCGTTGGTCAGCGTCAGATGCTCGACACGGCGGTCTTTTTCATCAGGTTTTCGCGTCAGCCAGCGGCGTCGTTCGAGCTCGGCGACGGCGCGCGAAACCTTGGTCTTGTGCATGGCCGACTGTTCGCCGAGCGCTGTTGCCGTCATCGTGCCGTGCTGGCCGAGACCGGCCAGCGTGCGCCATTCGGGCCGCGTCAGGCCGTGGCGGTCCTTGTAAACCCTGGAAAATTCGCGGCTGACAGCATCGGCAAGGCGATAGAGCCGGTAGGGCAGGAAGCTTTCAAGTTCGAGGGTGTCAGCCTCCATGGTCTGCTCCATCACGATTGATAGTTACATTTTCAATGGTTACAAACGAAACCAATTTGGTCAATCCAGGGAGGATGCCATGGCCTTTTCCTACATGCCGGGGTTCGGCAACGACTTCGAAACCGAGACTTTGCCCGGTTCGCTGCCGCAAGGGCGGAATTCGCCGCAGCGGCCGGCCTACGGCCTTTATGCCGAGCAGCTTTCGGGCTCGCCCTTCACCGCGCCGCGTGGCACCAACGAGCGTTCCTGGCTTTATCGCATCAGGCCGAGCGTCAGGCACACCGGCCGCTTCAAGGTGGCGAATTATCCGCTGTGGAAAAGCGCGCCGAATGTCGGCGATCACGAACTTGCGCTTGGCCAGTACCGCTGGAGCCCAGTGCCGATGCCGAAGGAACCGACCGACTTCATTGCCGGCATGCGCTCGATCACCACCGCCGGCGACGTGCTTGGCCAGACCGGCATGGCGGCGCATGTCTATGTCGCCAACCGCTCGATGGCCGACGACCATTTCTTCAACGCCGACGGCGAGTTGCTTATCGTGCCGCAAGTGGGGGCGCTGCGCTTCGTCACCGAGATGGGCGTCATCGAATTGCGACCGGGCGAGATCGCCGTGCTGCCGCGCGGCCTCGTGTTCAAGGTCGAACTGGTCGATGAAACAGTGCGCGGCTATGTCTGCGAGAACTACGGCGCCAAGCTGACGCTGCCGGATCGTGGCCCGATCGGCGCCAATTGCCTGGCCAATCCGCGCGATTTCAAGACGCCTTGCGCCTGGTTCGAGGACAAGGAGACGCCGTGCCGGCTGATCGTGAAATGGTGCGGGCAGTTTCACGTCACCGAACTCGATCATTCGCCGCTGGATGTGGTGGCGTGGCACGGCAACTACTCGCCCTACAAATATGATCTTGCAACGTTTTCACCGGTCGGCGCGATCCTGTTCGACCATCCCGATCCGTCGATCTTCACGGTGCTGACCGCGCCGAGCGGCGAAGAGGGCACCGCCAACATCGACTTCGTCATCTTCCCGCCGCGCTGGCTGGTGGCCGAAAACACGTTTCGCCCGCCCTGGTATCACCGCAACATCATGAGCGAGTTCATGGGCCTGATCCACGGCCAGTACGACGCCAAGGAAGAGGGTTTCGTTCCCGGTGGCATCAGCCTGCACAATCTGATGCTGGCCCACGGGCCTGACGCAACAGGTTTTGAAAAAGCCTTCCACGCGGATCTGAAACCCGTCAAGCTCGACAACACCATGGCCTTCATGTTCGAGACGCGATTCCCACAGATGCTGACCCGCTACGCCGCCGAGGTTGAAACCCGGCAGGACAATTACATCGACTGCTGGGCCGATCTGAAGAAGCGCTTCAACGGCACGCCCGAGGGCGACTGGTCTTGAGCGCTGATCCAATGCGGGATCGGCTGGTGCTGCTGGGCTCGAAGGGCGGCCCGGCGCTCCGGCCGGGCGGGCCGTGGCCGAGTTCGTCGCTGCTGAAATTCGGCGGGCGTATCATCGTCGTGGATTGCGGGCTTGGCGTGACGCGCGGGCTGGCCGAGACCGGCATCAGCCTGAAGGCGCTCGACCTGGTCTTCATCACGCACCTGCATTCCGACCATGTGCTGGAACTCGGTCCGCTGATCCACACCGCCTGGACGGCGGGTCTGGCGACACCGGTCACCGTGTTCGGCCCGCACGGCACCGGCCATTACTGGCAGCGCTTTTGCCAGGCGATGGAATTCGACATCGAGATACGCATAGTCGACGAAGGCCGGCCTGATATCGCAGATTTGGTTTCGATCATCGAGTTCGGCGAAGGCCGGGTGATGGAGGAGCGCGGCCTGAAGGTTTTGGCGCTACGCGTCGACCATCCGCCGGTGAACGACTGCTTTGCGCTGCGCTTCGAGCATGCCGGACAGAGCGTGGTGTTTTCCGCCGATACGGCGTTCTTTCCGCCATTGGCGGATTTCGCCAAAGGCGCCGACATTCTCGTCCATGAAGCCATGCTGGAAGACGGCATCGAGCGGCTCGTCGCGAAAACCGGCAATGGCGCGCGGCTGAGGGAGCATCTGCTCGCCAGCCATAGTTTTGCTGAGGAGGCGGGGCGCATCGCCAGTGACGCAGGAGCCAAAAGACTGGTGCTCAACCACCTCATCCCGGCCGATGATCCCGAGATCGGCGAGGCCGACTGGATCGCCGCCGTCAGGAAAACATGGGCCGGAGACTTGACGATTGCCCACGACGGCCTTGTTGTGGGACTGGAGCATGATCCCGAACCGAAGGACCGCGTTAGCGAAAAGTGAGAACCGGTTTTCGGAAGAGATCATACAAAATTCAAAGCGGCACCAAAGCCGCATCAGGAGAGGAAACCGCATGAAGCTTGCCACATTGAAGGACGGGACGCGCGACGGAAAGCTGGTCGTCGTCTCGCGCGACCTGACGCGGTTCACCGATGCCTCGTTTCTGGTGCCGACGCTGCAGTCGGCGCTCGACGACTGGAACCGGATCGCGCCGCATCTGGCGACAATAGCGGAATCGCTGGAGAACAATGCGGTGCCGTCAGCGCGCTTTCACGAGCATGATGCCCATTCGCCGTTGCCGCGCGCCTACCAGTGGGCCGATGGCTCTGCCTATGTGAATCATGTCGAACTGGTGCGGAAGGCGCGCGGCGCCGAGATGCCGGCAAGCTTCTGGACCGATCCGCTGATCTACCAGGGTGGTTCGGACAGTTTCATCGCGCCGCGTGATCCGATCCGCACGGTCGACGAGGCTCTTGGCGTCGACATGGAAGGGGAAGTCGCTGTCGTCGTCGACGATGTGCCGATAGGCGCAAGCCTCGATGCGGCAAGAGCCGCGATCCGGCTGGTCATGCTGGTCAATGACGTCACGCTGCGCTCCCTCACCGCGCCAGAGCTTGCCAAGGGCTTCGGCTTCTTCCAATCAAAGCCGTCCTCGGCGTTTTCGCCCGTCGCGGTGACGCCGGACGAACTTGGCGAGGCCTGGGATGGCGGCAAGGTCAACCTGCCGCTGCTGGTCGATCTCAACGGCAAGCCGTTCGGCCGCGCCAACGCCGGCGTGGACATGACCTTCGATTTTCCGGCGCTGATTGTGCATGCCGCGAAAACCCGGCCGCTGGCCGCCGGCACCATCATCGGTTCGGGCACGGTCTCCAACAAGCTCGACGGCGGGCCTGGCAAGCCTGTCTCGGCGGGCGGCGCCGGCTATTCCTGCATAGCCGAGTTGCGCATGATCGAAACCATCGAGGCCGGCGAACCGACAACCCCGTTCCTGGGCCTTGGCGACATTGTGCGCATCGAGATGAAGGACAGGATCGGACATTCGATTTTTGGTGCGATCGAGCAGAAGGTCGAGAAATACGGAGAATGACAGGCGAGACTGTCTATCTTCTTTGCGGTGTCTGGGCTCTTCTCATGCTGGCGATCTTCATCCAGGCGATCCGGCTGAGCTATCGCATCGAGGCGCGCTCGCCCGGGCTTACCAACCGCAGCGGCTTTCCGCGCAACGCGATGATTTTCCACACGGTGACCAACACGAACGTCGCGCGGGACGAGGAGACGCAAGCCATGCGCCGGCGCATGAATCGGCTGCTGCTGATCGTTCTCGCCGGATTCGCACTTCTCTGGGCGGGCGTGTCCTTGGTCCAGTCAGCGGAGTGATCTAGCTTAATCGTTCCAAACGCGGTGGGACCCAGGATGCCTTACACCGCTGCTTACCTTTGGTTCGTGGGAATTTGTAGCATCGCTACTGCCTGGGTTTTGATTTCGGCGATCCGGCTCTGCCGTCAGATCGAGGATCGATCTGAAAGACTGCGTAACTTCAGTAGCGTGGCGCGTATGCCGAAGCTTGTTAACGTCGCTATAAATCGGGACGTTGCGAGCGATGTTGAAACGCAAGCGCTACGCCGTGGTATGATCGCTCGTCTGCTAGCCATAGGGGCTATCGGTATCGCTGTGAAATTGATTGCCTGGACTGGTGTGTGACGTGGACCTGCTCGACCATCTGCGCCGCATGGCTCGCAACAATCTCTGGTCGAACGACCGGCTCAGCTGTGGTTTTTGCCCGGCTGGGCGCCGAGGGCATCTCGGTAATTTCGATGCGACCGGCCAACCAGGCGGAAAGGAGATTGTTCGATGGCAAAACCTAAGCTGAATATTACGAAGCCTGACAGCGAATTTCAGCCAGGCAAAGGTTTTACCAAAGAAGATTGGGACGCCGTTTCGATAACCCCGAATGGACCGAGGACGATTTCAAAAACGCTCGGCCATTCGCTGAAGTTTTTCCGGACCTCGCCGAAAACATTCGCCGGTCGCGCGGCCGGCCGGCGGACCATCCGAAGAAGCAGGTGACGCTTCGGCTCGATAGTGACGTGGTCGCACGCTTTCGTGCCGGCGGACCCGGCTGGCAGAGCCGCATCAACGACATTCTGCGCATGGCCGCCGGTCTCACCAAGTAACGTTCGGCGGACGGAAAAATACCGGAGCGCATCAGCGATCTGCTCGCCCACCTCTTCATCCACGGCACCATCATCGCGGCCGGGTGCATGCGATGCTGTCGGCACCTCGGTAAAGCCGCCGCAACTCGATGAGTTTTTGCTCAACTATGATTTGAAGTTGAGGTAGGCGGAGGTCGAGCGGCTGAATCTGTGATCAGACCAACGCAACGTCATAGGCTGAAAAATGCCGATCCGCAGTGACCAACGTCAGGCCTTCAATTTGAGCCTGTGCGATGAGCAGACGGTCGAAAGGATCGCGGTGACGGAGCGGCAAATGCTCAAGCCTCGCCGCGTGTAGTTCATTCACACTGAGGATCGGAATGGCGTTCGATCGCAAGATTTCCACGATGTTGCCTGTGAGCGTGACTTTGCCGAGCGATTTCTTGATGGCGATCTCTGCTATCGAAACGGCGCTGACGACCACATCCTCGCCCGCAAGAAAGATGTCGCGATGGTGGTCCGAAAGGCGCGAGTCTGCGTTCAGTACCCAAAGCAGAATATGAGTATCCACCAGATATTGGTGGCTCATTTAATGTACTCGTCCCATTCGGGACCGAGTTCATCAAAATCATCCGATATCCGAATTTGGCCTTTCAGGGCTCCAAAAAGGCCCTTGCTCCCGCCAGCCCGGGCGGGAGCGCTCAAGGTTGCCACAACCTCGCCATGCCGCGTCAGATGGATCTCTTCACCGGCCTGCGCACGTTTCACCAACTCGGAGAGTTGGGCCTTCGCTTTTGCCATCGGAACATTCATGATCAGACCTCTTATGACCAGAATTTAGGTCATAATTGATCGAACCGCAAGGAATTTGAAGGCGCACCTCACTCCGCCGCCTGCACCTTCAGCACCCCGCGCTTGATCTGGTCCTGCTCGATCGATTCGAACAGCGCACGGAAATTGCCCTCGCCAAAACCTTCGTCGCCCTTCCTCTGGATGAATTCGAAGAAGATCGGGCCGATTACGGTTTTCGAGAAGATCTGCAGCAGGATCTTGGTTGTGCCGCCGTCAACCACGCCTTCGCCGTCGATCAGGATGCCGTGCTTTTTCATCCTCTCGATCGGCTCATCATGGCCGTGCACGCGGGCATGAGACATCTCGTAATAGGTTTCCGGCGGGCCAGGCATGAACTTCAGCCCGTTGGCTACCAGCCTGTCGGTGGCGCCGTAGATCTCGTCCGTGCCGACGGCGATGTGCTGGATGCCTTCGCCATTGTACTTCTTCAGATATTCGGCGATCTGGCTGGTCTCGTCCTTGGACTCGTTGAGCGGGATGCGGATCTTGCCGCAGGGCGAGGTGATCGCGCGGCTGACCAGGCCGGTGATCTTGCCGTCGATGTCGAAGAAATGGATCTGTTTGAAGCCGAACAGGTCACGATAGAAATCCCACCATTTGTCCATATTGCCGCGATAGACATTGTGGGTGAGGTGGTCGAGATAATAGAAGCCGACGCCTTCCGGCTTCGGGTCGGGCTCGCCCAGCCAGTCGAATTCGGCTTCGTAGGCCGAGCCTTTGTCGCCGTAGACCTCGATGAAATAAAGCAGCGAGCCGCCAATGCCTGATATCGCCGGCACATTGAGCGCCTTGTCGACGCCTTCATAGGGTGTGGCGCCCTTGGCGACAGCATGGTCGAATGCGTGCTTGGCATCGACCACCCGCCAGGCCATCGAGGACGCGCAGGGGCCGTGCTTGTCGACGAATTTCATCGCATGCGAGCCGGGTTCGGCATTGACAACATAGTTGATGTCGCCCTGCCGCCAGACGGTGATGTTCTTGGTGCGGTGCTTGGCTACCGGGACATAGCCCATGCGGGTAAAAAGCTCGGCGAGCTTTTCCGGTTCGGGATGCGCGAACTCGACGAATTCGAAGCCGTCGGTGCCGGCGGGATTGGCCTTGCTGATCGTTGCGGGCGGTGCATCGTGCGGGAAGGGACCCATGGTGTTGTCCTCCTAAAGCTGCTTGGCCGCAAAGGGCCATTGTGACGCTAATATAGCGCGGAGCAGGCGCATGGTGCTTGCATTCAAACGCTTTAAACGAATAGATCATGCGGGAACTGTGCATGGTGGATGAAAAAATCATGGATGAGGCGCGCATAGACCAGTTTGACCGCAAGATAATGGCTCTCTTGCAGGGCGACGCACGGCTGACCAACAACGATTTGTCGGAACGGGTGAACCTGTCGGCGTCGCAATGTTCGCGCCGCCGCCAGAGGCTGGAGGAGGACGGCTATATCAGGGGCTATCGCGCGGTGCTCGACCGCGACAAGCTCGGCTTCTCACTGGTCAACGTCATCTCTGTGACGCTCGCCACCCACAACCGCGACAATGCGCGGCGCTTCGGCGAGTTGGTGGCGCGGCTGCCGGAAGTGCAGGAGGCGCACGCGCTGACCGGCGAGATGGATTACATCCTGAAAGTGGTGACGCCCGACCTGAAATCGCTCTCGGAATTCGTCAACGGCGTGCTCCTGCCGCACGAATCCGTGCAGCATGTGAAGACGGCGATCGTGCTGGAAACGCTGAAGGAAACCGGCGCGCTGCCGATTTAGCCCTTCGACTGCTGGATCAGCCCAAAAAGGTTGGTGCAGCGTGCGCCGGAACGGCAATAGGCGAACACCGGGCCTTCGACCTCATCGAGCGCCTGAGCCTGGTCCTCGACATTTTGGGCGGTGATCTGGCCGCTGATGACCGGGATGTAGCGAAAGGTAAGCCCGGCGGCTTCGACTGCCGCTTTGACGGTGTCCGCCGAAGGCTGGCCGGGCTGCTCGTCATCAGGCCGGTTGCAGATGACGCTCTTGAAGCCGGCGGCCTTGATGGCGGCGACTTCTTCGGGCTGGATCTGGCCGGAGACCGAATAGTCATCGGTGATCTGACGATATTCCATGTTTCCTCGCAAAACTAGTTTGGCCGCAGTCTTAAGACTCCCCGACGAGATCGGCAATCCGCGCAGAATGAAATCCCACTGCGCAGATAGTTATTTTCGACGGAGAATCCAACCGAGCCGACGCGGCCCGGCTGGCTAGGAAGGCGTCAGCTTCCGAGGATCGCGCCTTTGATCTGGGCGATGTTGTTGTGCATCAGGTCGATATAGGTCGAGGCCGGACCGTCGGGCTCCGACAGCGCGTCTGAATAGAGCGTACCGCCCACCTTGACCCCGGTCTCGCTGGCGATCTGCTCGATCAGCCGCGCGTTGGCGATGTTCTCGACGAAGACCGCCGCCGCCTTGTCCTGCTTCACCTGGCTGACCAGCTTGGCGACGTCGGCAGCGGACGGCTCCGACTCGGTCGAGACCCCTTCGGGCGCAAGGAAGGTGAGGTCATAGGCCTTCTCGAAATAGCCGAAGGCGTCATGCGAGGTGATGACGACGCGTTTCTCCTTCGGGATCGACTGGATCGCCGTCTGCACTTCGCCCTCAAGCGCGTCGAGTTTCTCGGTATAGGCGGCGGCATTGGCCTTGTAGCTGTCGCAACCGCCAGCGTCGGCGGTGCAGAAGGCGTCGGCGATGTTCTTCACATAGATCTTGGCATTGGCGACCGACTGGAAGGCATGCGGATCGGTATCTTCGCCTTCAGCGGCGTCGGCATCGGCGAATTCGGGTTTGAAGTTGATCAGCGTGACGCCCTTGGTCAAAACGGCGATCGTCGCCTTGGTGGCGCTGGCGTCGACCAGGCGCTGCAAGAAGCCTTCGAAATGCAGGCCGTTGACCAGCACCACATCCGCACCCGCCATCGCCGCCGCGTCAGCCGGGCTCGGCTCGTAGACATGGGCATCGCCATCCGGCCCGACGGTGGTGGTCAGATTGATCCGGTCGCCGCCGACATTTTTGGCGAAATCGGCAATGATCGTGAAGCTGGCGACCACTTTCAACGGCTCCGCGAGGGCCGACGACGCGCCAAAGGCTGACAATGTCATGACGCCCACTGCCAAGGCGGCGCGGATCGATTTCAGCATGGACAGCACTCCTTTGGGATCAGGCGGTTCTGTGGCGGTGATGGATAATGCGGGCGCGCAGGATGCCGCGCGTGCCGAACAGGATCGAGGCAAAATAGACCACGCCGGCCGACAGGATGATGGCCGGGCCGGAAGGCAGCGACACGTGGTAGGACAAAAGCAGCCCGGCGACGCAGGAGGCAAAGCCGATCAGCACCGCCAGCACGCACATCGGCTCGACGCGCATGGTCCAGAAGCGGGCGGCAGCCGCAGGCAGCATCATCAGCCCGACCGATAGCAGCGTGCCGAGTGCCTGGAAGCCGCCGACCAGGTTGAGCACGACGAGGCCGAGGAAGATGAAATGCACCGGGCTGCCCAGCCGGCTGACCGAACGCAGGAACAGCGGGTCGAGACATTCGGCGACGAGCGCCCGCCAGAAGATGGCGAGGCTGACCAGCGTGACCAGCACGATGCCGCCGATCAGCGTCAGCGCTTCATTGTTGAGCGCAAGCACGGTGCCGAACAGCACGTGCATGAGATCGACGCTGGAGCCGCGGATCGACACCATCAGCACGCCGATCGCCAGCGAAATCAGGTAGAAGGCCGCCATCGAAGCGTCCTCGCGCTGGATGGTGAAGCGCGAGACGGCGCCGGCGCCGAGCGCGACGATGATGCCGGCAATCAGCCCGCCGATGGTCATCGGCAGGATTTCCAGCCCATAAAACAGGAACCCGGCGGCAGCACCCGGCAGGATGGCGTGGGCCATGGCGTCGCCGGAAAGGCTCATGCGCCGCAGCATCAGGAACACGCCGACCGGGCAGGCGCCGAGCGACAGCATCAGCGAACCGGCAAGCGCCCGCTGCATGAAGGCGAATTCGGCGAACGGAGCGATGAGAAAACCGTAGAGCGTGTCCATCATGCTGCCCGCGGCCCGGAGCCGTGATGATGGTCGTGCGCGTGGTTGTGCCCGGGGCCGTGACCGTGATCACCGTGCTTGTCGGGCTCGCACCAGGGCGCGTTCTCCTCCCAGGCTTCGTGGAAGCGGCGCGCGCGCAACAGGTTTTCCGGGCGCAGCGTTTCCCTGGTTTCGCCCCAGGCGATTGGCTGGCGCGCCAGCAGCAGCGTCTCGGGGAAATTCTGGCGCACCAGTTCCAGATCGTGGACGACAACCAGGATCGTACGTTCCTCGCCATGCCAGCGCTTGATCAGTGCGATCAGGTCGCCGACGGTCTTGGTATCGACGGCGTTGAACGGTTCGTCGAGCAGAATGAGATCGGCGTCCTGCAGCAGCACGCGGGCAAACAGCGTGCGCTGCAGCTGGCCACCCGACAGCGTGTCGATCGGGCGCTTCTCGAAGCCGCCGAGACCGACGGCCATCAGCGCCTGGCTGACCGAATCGCGATCTTGCCTGGTGTAGCGGCCGAGCAGCCCGCGCCGTGGCCACAGGCCGAGCGAAACCAGATCAACGACCCGGGCGGGAAAGGAGCGGTCGAGTTCCGACTGTTGCGGCAGATAAGCTGCGCGCACGCCGGGCGCCCGGACAACCGTGCCGGCCATCGGTTTCAACACGCCGACGATACCCTTCATCAGGGTCGACTTGCCCGAGCCATTGGCGCCGACGACGGCAGTCAGCGACCCGCGGCGGATCGTGCCATCGAGATGATGGATCGCCGGATGGCTGTTGTAGCCCAGCGTCAGGTCGCGGAATGTCAGGCAGGTTTTGGTCATGTGACGATCCGTGGGACACGACTAATACGGCAGCGGCGGTGGATATGTGATGTTATTACATTAGTCAACAAGTCAATCCGGCGGAATTGCGGCGACCGGAGCAATTTGCGTGTGCCTATTTTCGCCCCACGCCTGCTGGCTCAAGAGGATTCGCTCATGCAACCTTGCCCCCAGCGAACCGCGACTCTAAAGAGGCGCGACCCACAAAGGAAGGAAACGTCCAATGAGCATTCGTCGCATCGATGTTGGCCCACGCATGAGCCAGATCGTCATCCACGGCAACACCGTCTATCTGGCTGGTCAGGTCGGCGAACCAGGCGGAAACGTCGGCACCCAGACCAGGGACATCCTGGCGGCCATCGACGAATTGCTGGCCAAGGCCGGCACCGACAAGACCAAGATCCTGCAGGCGATCATCTGGCTGGCCGACATGAGCACCTTTGCCGAGATGAACGCGGAATGGGACAAGTGGGTGCCACAGGGCCATACCCCGGCCCGCGCCACCGGCGAGGCCAAGCTTGCCGGGCCGGAATATCTGGTCGAGATTATTATTACTGCAGCGATTTGAGATGCGGCTCTTAACCCTCCCCCTTGAGGGGAGGGTCGCGGAGCAAATGCCGCATGGCGGCATTTAGTGACTCGGGGTGGGGTCGGTGCAACTTCGCCGACCCCACCCCGTCTCGCAATCTCCGCTGCGCTCCGACTGCTCGCCGACCCTCCCCCTGAGGGGGAGGGTTACCCCTGCGACGGCGTGAACCGCGCGACCAGCGTGTGGCTGTCGGCCGCATAGGTGAAACGGACATGGGTGACCGGGTGCTCGGCGCTCCATGTCCGTCGCTCGACCACCAGGCAGGGGGCGCCGGACTCGATTTCGAGTGCGGTCGCAATGTGTCTGTCGGCGGCGACGGCGCGGATGCGGTGCTCGGCGGCACTCCATGGCACGCGGGCGATCAGCCACGGCCCGGGCGCGACGGCAAAAAATTCCTCGTTGGCAGCCTCGGCCACAGCGGCCAGGTTGATCAGCCGCTGTTCGTGGGCGAACGGCCGCTTGCCGGCGAAATGCCGGCATTCCAGCGCCAGCACCGGCCCGTTGGAGTCGAGTTCCAGCAAGGCGCGATCCTCGGCGCTGCTGCGCCTTTTATGCCGCGCGACACGCTCGTAGCGATAGGGCAGGCCGAGCGCCTCGACCTCGATCCTGATGTCATGGATTTCCAACACCGCGGCTTGCGACTGCGGCCGCCGGACAAAGCTGCCAGAGCGGCGGCGGCGCTCTATCAGCCCCGCCTTGGCAAGCTGCGACAGCGCCTTGTTCACCGTCATGCGCGAACATTTGTACTCGGCCGTCAGTTCGTGCTCGAACGGGATGCGGTGGCCGGGCGCCCAGGCGCCGGACAGGATTCGTTCGCTGATGTCGGACAGGATGCGTTGATGCAGCGAGAGGGGCTCGCCGCCGTCCGCATCCCCGCCGTTCGCATCCATTGTCTGGATCATGCTCATGGCGAAAGCGCCGTCATCACCTTGCGAAAACGCTCGGCAATAAAATCGCGCCTTGCGTGCCTGCCACTGCTGACCAGTTTCTTGCCATGCACCCAGACACAATCGACCTTGGAACCGTTGGCGAAGATCCAGGTGTCGAGAACTGCATCGCCCGTCTTGCCGGCAAGCGACGGGTGCTTGCCATCGAGCGAGATGAAATCGGCTGGGGCGCCAGCGGCGATCCGCGAGGGACTTGCGCCGAGCGCTGCGCTGCCGCCGTCGAGCGCGGCATCGAACAGTGCGCGCCCGGTCGAACCGCCGGCGACCGCCAGCAGGTTGCGGGCACGGTGGGCGAGGCGCTGCGAATATTCGAGCTGCCGCAATTCGTCCGGCAGGCCGATCAGCACGTTGGAGTCGGAGCCGACGCCGAAGCGGCCGCCATGCTGTTTGAACAAAGGTGCTGCAAAGGTGCCGTCGCCGAGATTGGCCTCGGTGATCGGGCAGAGGCCGGCGATTGCTCCGCTTTTCGCCATGGCCGCCGTCTCGGTCTCGGTCATGTGGGTGGCGTGGATCAGGCACCAGCGACTATCGACCCTGGCATTGGCGAGCAGCCATTCGACCGGCCGCGCCCCGGACCAGGCAAGGCAGTCCTCGACCTCCTTCACTTGCTCGGCAATGTGGATGTGGATCGGTCCGCCGGGTGCCATTGTCGCGATGTTTTCCAACTGCTCCGGTGTCACGGCGCGCAGACTGTGCGGGGCTATGCCGACGACCGCGTGATTTAAGGTGCGAACGGTTTCGTGACATTTCTCAACAAGCCGCGAGAACCGATTCATATCGTTGATGAATCGCCGCTGGCCTTCGTTCGGCGCTGCGCCGCCGAAAGAGGAATGTGCATAGAAGACCGGCAGCAGCGTCAGCCCGATGCCGGTGTCGGCAGCCGCGGCGGTGATGCGGTCGGCCATTTCGGCGACGTTGGCGTAGGGCTGGCCGTCGCGGTCGTGATGCAGATAGTGAAACTCGCCGACGCGTGAGAACCCAGCCTCCAGCATCTCGACATAGAGCTGCGCGGCGACCGCCTCGACCTGATCCGGCGTCATCGACAGCGCGAAGCGATACATCACCTCGCGCCAGCTCCAGAAACTGTCGGCTGAAGGGCCGCGCAGCTCGGCTAGACCGGCCATGCCGCGCTGGAAGGCGTGGCTGTGCAGGTTCGGCATGCCTGGCAGCAGAATGGCATGGCGTTCGTCGCCGGGCTGGGATGCGGTGTTCGGCTCGACCGTGGTGATGTGGCCATCACTGAGGACGATCCGGGCATTGGAATGCCAGCCGTCGGGCAGAAGCGCCTGTTCCGCAAAGATCGCCGTCACGTTTTTCTCTCCGATTCCCAGTGTCCCGTGCAATGATACCACTTGCAGTGCGTTTCAATATGTATATACATAACCACCGCCGATTGAAACGGAAAAGATGATGGCTGGAGAGAGCAAAAGCCGGGCAGGGGAGATCCGCCTCTGGCGCAATGCGCGACTGGCGACCATGGCCGACAGCGCCGCCGGACTGGGTATCGTCGAAGACGGCGCGATCGTCGCGCGCGATGGTCTGATCGTCTATGCCGGCCAGGAAGCCGACATGCCGGCAGCGTTCAGCCAGAACGCCGAGATTGACGATTGCGAAGGCCGCTGGATCACACCCGGCCTGATCGACTGCCATACTCATCTGATCCACGCCGGCAATCGCGCCAACGAATTCGAGATGCGGCTGGCCGGCGCCACCTATGAAGAGGTCACCAGGGCCGGCGGCGGCATCGTCTCGTCGGTCAAGGCGCTGCGCGCTGCCAGCCAGCAGGAATTGGTTGCGCAGTCGCTGCCGCGCCTCGACGCGCTGATCGCTGAAGGCCTCACCACCATAGAGGTCAAGTCGGGCTACGGGCTCGATCTCGAAAACGAGAAGAAATCGCTGCGCGCCGCGCGGCTCCTGGGCGAAAACCGTCCAGTAACGGTAACAACGAGCTTCCTCGGCGCGCATGCCCTGCCGCCTGAAGCGAAAGGCGACAAGGACGCGTTTATCGATCTGGTCGCAAACGAGATTTTGCCGGCCGTCACCGCCGAGGGCCTGGCCGACGCGGTCGATGGTTTTTGCGAAGGTATCGCCTTTTCGCCCGAGCAGATTGCTCGCGTGTTCGACGCGGCGAAAGCAGCAGGCCTGCCGGTAAAACTCCACGCTGACCAATTGTCCAACCTGCACGGCGCAGAACTTGCGGCGCGCTATGGCGCCCTGTCGGCCGACCATCTCGAATACACTGACGAGGCGGGTGCGGCGGCGATGGCGAGGGCCGGGACCGTGGCGACGATCCTGCCCGGCGCCTACTATTTCATCCGTGAGACCAAGAAGCCGCCGATCGGCCTGTTTCGCCAGCACGGCGTCAAAATGGCGGTCGCCACCGACTGCAATCCCGGCACCTCGCCGCTGACCTCGCTGCTGCTGACCATGAACATGGCGGCGACTTTGTTTGGTCTGACTGTTGACGAATGCCTTGCCGGTGTCACCCGCGAGGCCGCCCGCGCGCTCGGACTGCTCGGACGAACCGGCACGCTGGAGGCTGGGAAATCGGCCGACCTGGCGATCTGGGACATCGAGCGCCCGGCCGAGCTCGTCTACCGCATGGGCTTCAACCCGCTGCATGCCCGCATCTGGAGGGGACAATGAGTGAATTCAAACTCAAGCCGGGCAACACGACGCTGGCCGACTGGCGCGAAATCTATCGTGGCGCGATGCCGAAGCTGGACGCGGCCTGCTGGCCAAAGATCAAGGCCAGCGCCGAGGCCGTTGCCCGCATCGTCGCCAAGGGTGAGCCGGTCTATGGCATCAACACCGGTTTCGGCAAATTGGCCAGCGTCCGTATCCCCGCCGCCGATCTCGAGACGCTGCAACGCAACATCGTGCTGTCGCATGCCGCCGGTGTCGGCGAACCGATGCCGGTCGCTGTTTGCCGGCTGATGATGGCACTGAAGCTGGCCAGCTTGGCGCAGGGCGCCTCCGGCGTGCGACCGCAGACCATTGAGCTGCTCGAAGCGATGCTCGCCAACGACGTCATTCCGGTGGTGCCGGCGCAAGGCTCGGTCGGCGCATCCGGCGACCTTGCGCCACTGTCGCACATGACGGCGGTGATGATCGGCGTCGGCGAATGTTTTACCCCGCATGGCCGGTTCCCGGCCAAGGTCGCCTTTGTCTCGCACGGGCTGGAGCCGGTCACGCTTGGCGCCAAGGAAGGGTTGGCGCTGCTCAACGGCACACAGTTTTCGTCCGCCTATGCGTTGGCCGCCTTGTTCGACGCCGAAGTGCTCTACCAGTCGGCGCTGGTCGCCGGTGCGCTCTCGACCGATGCCGCCAAGGGTTCCGACGCCCCCTTCGATCCGCGCATCCACCTGCTCAGGAGGCATCCTGGCCAGATCGAGACGGCAGAGGCGCTGCGCAACCTGATGGCCGGCAGTGCCATCCGTGAATCGCACCGGGTCGGAGACGAACGCGTGCAGGACCCGTACTGCTTGCGCTGCCAGCCGCAGGTGATGGGTGCAGCGCTCAGCGTGCTGCGCCAGGCCGCCGGCACGCTAGGCACCGAGGCCAACGGCGTCACCGACAATCCGCTGATCTTCGCCGAGGACGACACAGCACTTTCCGGTGGCAATTTCCACGCCGAGCCAGTCGCCTTCGCCGCCGACATGATCGCGCTCGCCGTCTGCGAGATCGGCTCGCTGTCGGAACGGCGCATCGCCATGCTGGTCGATCCGGCGCTGTCGGGCATGCCGGCCTTCCTGACCCCGAAGCCAGGCTTGAATTCCGGCTTCATGATCCCGCAAGTGACGGCGGCGGCACTCGTCTCGGAAAACAAGCAAAAGGCCTATCCGGCCAGTGTCGATTCGATCCCGACCTCCGCCAATCAGGAAGACCACGTCTCGATGGCGGCACATGGCGCGCGCCGGCTGATCGGCATGATCGAGAATGCGACGGCCGTCATCGGCATCGAATTGCTGGCCGCCACGCAGGGCTGCGATTTCCATGCGCCGCTGGCATCGAGTGCGCCGCTCGAAGCGGTGCGCAGACTGGTCAGGGCCGAAGTGCCGCATCTCGACAATGACCGGCATTTCCACCCCGACATGGAAAAGGCCATCGCCATGGTGCGCAGCGGCGCTGTCGTGAAGGCAGCGGGCGCGGTGGCGCTGCCGGGAATCGCGTCGTGAGGATGTGCGCCTCTATAGGTCGCCGCAAACCGCCAGCGCAGGGAGACCATTCATGAACGCGCCCTCCTGGCTCACTGTAAAGCGCGGCACCGCCCCCCTGCTGGTCTCGATCCCGCACACCGGCATCGATCTCGCCGGCCTTGAGAACCGGCTGGTGTCGCCTTGGCTCGGCCGCCGCGACGCCGACTGGTGGATCGACAAGCTGTATGAGTTTGCCGAAGACCTCGGCGCGACGGTGGTGCATACCGCGATCTCGCGCACCGTCATCGACGTCAATCGCGATCCCTCCGGCGTCTCGCTCTATCCCGGCCAGGCAACCACCGGCCTGTGCCCGACCGAGACCTTCGACGGCGATCCGCTCTATCGTGTCTGGGAAGAGCCTGATGCCTCGGAGGTCGACGAGCGCCGCGAAAAGTACTTTGTGCCTTACCATGCCGCCATGCAGGCCGAGATCGACAGGCTGCGCGCCGTGCACCGGAAGATCGTCCTCTATGACTGCCATTCGATCCGCTCGATGCTGCCGCGGCTGTTCGAAGGCACTCTGCCGGTATTCAACCTCGGCACCAATGACGGCAAAAGCGCCGATCCGGGCTTGCAGGCAATGGTCGGCCAGATCCTCGCCGAGACCGGCGAGAGTTTTGTCGTCAACGGCCGCTTCAAAGGCGGCTGGATCACGCGCCATTTCGGCCAGCCGCAAAACGGCGTTCATGCGCTGCAGATGGAACTGTCCAACCGCGGCTATATGCGCGAGCCCGAGGGCAAAGGTACGCCCGACAATTGGCCGGTGCCTTACGACCCGGCATTCGCCGCGCCGATCCGCGCCACGCTGAAGCGGATCCTGGAAAGCGCGATTGCCTGGGCCGGGCGCTGACGCATCGCCGCGCAGCTCATTCGAAAGGAAAAGTGACGCCATGACCGATCCTCGCCACAACATCCGCGAAGTCCGCAGCCCGCGCGGCACCGAGCTCAATGCCCGCACATGGCTGACTGAAGCGCCGTTGCGCATGCTGATGAACAATCTCGATCCCGACGTCGCCGAAAACCCCAACGAACTGGTCGTCTATGGCGGCATCGGCCGCGCGGCGCGCACCTGGAACGACTTTGATCGCATCGTCGCCTCTCTGAAGACGCTTGGAGACGACGAGACGCTGCTGGTGCAGTCGGGCAAGCCGGTCGGCGTGTTTCGTACCCACACCGATGCGCCGCGCGTGCTGATCGCCAATTCCAACCTCGTGCCGCACTGGGCGACATGGGAGAAATTCAACGAGCTCGATAAGAAGGGCCTGATGATGTACGGCCAGATGACGGCCGGCTCGTGGATTTACATCGGCACCCAAGGCATCGTGCAGGGCACCTACGAGACCTTCGTCGAGGCCGGCCGCCAGCATTACGACGGCAACCTCAGGGGCAAATGGATATTGACCGGCGGCCTCGGCGGCATGGGCGGCGCCCAGCCGCTGGCCGCGGTCATGGCCGGCGCCTGCTGCCTGGCGGTCGAATGCGATCCCGACCGCATCGATTTCCGGCTGCGCACTCGCTATGTCGACGAACGCGCCGACACGCTCGACGAGGCGCTGGAAAAGATCGAGCGCTGGACCAGGGCCGGCGAGGCGAAATCGGTCGGCCTGGTCGGCAACACCGCAGACATCGTGCCGGAACTGGTGCGGCGTGGCGTGCGCCCCGACCTGGTCACCGACCAGACGTCGGCGCATGATCCGCTCAACGGCTATCTCCCCAAGGGCTGGTCGCTCGCCGAATGGCGCGAGAAGCGCACCAGCGACCCGAAGGCGGTCGAAAAGGCGGCGCGCGCGTCGATGCGCGAACATGTCGAGGCGATGGTGGCGTTCTGGAATGCCGGCGTGCCGACGCTCGACTATGGCAATAACATCCGCCAGGTGGCGAAGGAGGAAGGGTTCGACAACGCCTTTGCCTTTCCGGGGTTCGTGCCGGCCTATATCCGGCCGCTGTTTTGTCGCGGCATCGGTCCGTTTCGCTGGGCAGCCCTCTCCGGCGATGCCGAGGACATCTACAAGACCGACGCCAAGGTGCGCGAGCTGACGCCCGGCAACACCCACCTGCACAACTGGCTCGACATGGCGCGTGAGCGCATCGCCTTCCAGGGTCTGCCGGCGCGCATCTGCTGGGTCGGTCTCGGCGACCGCCACCGGCTCGGCCTCGCCTTCAACGAGATGGTGGCGAATGGCGAGCTCAAGGCGCCGGTGGTCATTGGCCGCGATCATCTCGATTCAGGCTCGGTCGCCTCGCCGAACCGCGAGACGGAATCGATGAAGGACGGTTCCGATGCCGTGTCCGACTGGCCGCTGCTCAATGCGCTGCTCAACACCGCCTCCGGCGCAACCTGGGTATCGCTGCATCATGGCGGTGGCGTCGGCATGGGGTTTTCGCAACATGCCGGCATGGTCATCGTTGCCGACGGCACACGCGAAGCGGCCAAACGCCTGGAGCGGGTGCTATGGAATGACCCCGCAACCGGCGTCATGCGCCACGCCGATGCCGGCTATGATCTCGCCATCGACTGCGCCAGGGAGCACCAGCTCAACCTGCCAGGCATCCTCGGCTGAACCGCGCCTTGCGCATCCTGCGGGCAGCCGAATACCGGTCCATGCCGTGGAAGAACGGCGGCGGGGTGACGACTGAAATCGCCGTCTCGCCCGCAGGTGCTGCGCTCGACGATTTCGACTCGCGCGTCTCCATGGCGCGCGTCGAAAGCGGCGGGCCATTCTCCGAGTTTGCCGGAGTGGACCGAAGCTTGGCCGTGCTGGAAGGTGAGGGGATTGTCCTCGATATCGCCGGCGGCCCGACGACTACGCTGACCAAAACATCCGCCCCGCTTTCCTTTGCGGCCGATGTGCCGACGCAAGCGGCGCTGATCGCCGGTCCGATCACCGATCTCAACGTCATGACGCGGCGTGGACGGATGACCCATGCCGTCGAACGCCTGGTGATTTCAGTCCCGACGGACATCCAGTCGGCCGCTGATGCGACCCTCGTCCTGTGTGTTGACGGCGAGATTTCTGTGGCCGGCGCGGCGCTTGTCCGCATCGGACCGCGCGACGCGCTGTTGCTCGGGCCGGACGACGCTCTGTCACAGCGCGTCGAGCCTGCGCGACCAGCGACGCTGTTCGTGATCCGCATCGATC
Source organism: Mesorhizobium sp. WSM4820 (assembly GCF_055811075.1). Lineage (NCBI taxonomy): Bacteria > Pseudomonadati > Pseudomonadota > Alphaproteobacteria > Hyphomicrobiales > Phyllobacteriaceae > Mesorhizobium > Mesorhizobium sp. WSM4820. The sequence continues at coordinate 19,626 of NZ_JBVVQN010000001.1, forward strand.
GCGTTGCGGCAAACGATTAACGCCTGTTTCGAAACATGATCACAACACCGGCGAAATATGCCGTAAGCTCAAGTCCAGATCACGAAAAAGCCTGAATCCTTCCGTCGATCAACTCCCGGCGGGAGGGAGGTGGTTCGTCTGCAGGTCTGGTGGGAAAATAAACTTTCGGCCCTTGTTTCGATGCAACCAAGTCCATTTCAATCGGTTCTAGGGACATTGCCGTGGCGGTGACGCCGCTAACGCGTCCCTCATGCGGAATTTTCAATGAATATCCAGACAGACCCCACCCAATTGGAAAAGACGAGCGCGAGCTTTCCGGCCATCACGGAAGAGCCGATACGCTCCAATTTCCTGCCGGAAGAGCGCCTGCGCACGCTGGGTGCAAGCCTCGCCAAGGGTGACGTCAAGGATCTGTTCGGCCTGGAGCCGTTCGATTTCCAGCCACGCGTCCGCGACAGCGCCAGCAAGATCCTCGAAGTCTACCGTTCGACCAATGCCGCGCAGGCGAGAGGCGAGACGATCACGCCGGCGGCGCAATGGCTGCTCGACAACAATTATCTGGTCGAGGAAACCATCTTCCAGGTCAAGCGTGACCTGCCACGCCGCTTCTATCGTCAGTTGCCGACCCTGAAACTGTCCGACGGCGCCAGCGTGCCGCGCGCCCTTGCGCTGGCCTGGACCTATGTCGCCCATTCGGACAGTTCGGTCTCGGCGACCATGTTCAAGGCGATCGTCGAAGGCTTTCAGGCCGTCGAGCCGCTGAAGATCGGCGAGCTCTGGGCGCTGCCATCGCTGCTGCGCTTCGTTCTGATCGAAAATCTTCGCCGGATCGCGGTTCGGGTCAATCGTACCCGGCAGATGCGCCAGATTGCCAACGAGGTCGCAGACCGCGTGCTGGCACTCGATGAAACCGCCGACCGTCAGGCGATCCTGTCGAACTACGTCGCCCATGCACAAGACACCACCTTTGCCACTCAATTGCTCTACCGCCTGCGCGACGGGTCGCAAAATGCCGGCAGGGCGCTGGAATGGCTGGAGGGCGAGCTTGAAAGGTCCGGCTCCGATGCCGAGGAAATCATCATCAGCGAGCATCGCACGTTGTCCAGCGGCAACGTAACCACCGGCAACATCATCCGCGGCCTCAGGCTCATCAACGATATCGACTGGACGGTTTGGTTCGAAGATGTCAGCCGCATCGACACCTTGCTGCGCGAGCGCACCGATTTTGCCGCGCTCGATTTCTTCTCGCGCGACCAGTACCGGACCGCGATCGAGGAAATGGCGCGCCGCTCCGATCGTTCCGAATTCCGCGTTGCTGAAAAGGCGATCGAACTCGCCGGCCATGCCGCTGTCGCCGATACCACCGTCACCGGTCCGACCGCTCACGCCGACGTCGGGTTCTTTCTGGTCGGCCCGCGCCGGCTGGAACTGGAAAAGGCGATCGGCTATCGGCCGACGGTCAGCGTCACGATCAAACGGGCGTTCCGCAAGACCGGATGGCTGGGCATTGTCGTGCCGGTGTTCGCGCTGACGGTCCTGCTTCTTGTCCTCTCCGGCAACGCCCTTGCCAGTCTCGGCCTGTCCATACCGTCGATCGTCCTGATGCTGGCGCTGTTTGCCGTGCCGGCCAGCGAAGGCGCGCTTGCCTTCTTCAACACCGTCGTATCGTTGTTCCTGAAGCCGACGCGCCTCGTCGGCTACGACTATAAACGCGGCATGCCGCCCGAGGCGCGCACGCTGGTGGTGGTGCCGTCGCTGATCGGCTCGCGCGACGACGTCGAGGAGAACATCCGCAACATCGAAGTGCACCACCTGGCCAACACGGCGGACGAAATCCATTTCGCTCTGCTTTCGGACTGGCCGGACAGCAAAACCGAAATCGATGCGGCGGATATCGAGATCCTCCAATATGCTCGCGACGAAATCGCGCGGCTGAACGCCCGCTATCCCAGCGAAGGCGCGCCGCGTTTCTACGTCCTGCACCGCCGGCGGCTCTACAATGAAACCCAGGGCGCCTGGATGGGCTGGGAACGCAAGCGCGGCAAGCTCCACGAACTGAATCTTCTGCTGCGTGGCGACAGCGACACCACCTTTCTGCCGCTGGACGTGCCGTTGCCCGAAAACGTCATCCATGTGATGACGCTGGATGCCGATACGCGCACCACCCGCGATGCCGTCGCCAGTTTGGCTGGAAAGCTTTGCCATCCGCTCAACCGCCCGCATTACGATGCGGCAAAGCGCGTCGTCACCGCCGGCTATACCATCCTGCAGCCGCGCATCACCGCGTCGCTGACCAGCGGCGACGACGCATCCTTCTTCCAGCGGGTCTTTTCTGCCAATCGCGGCCTCGATCCCTACGTATTTGCCGTGTCGGACATCTACCAGGACGTCTTCGGCGACGGCTCCTTCACCGGCAAGGGGCTCTATCACGTCGACTCCTTCGAGGCGGCGCTGAAGGGCCGCATCGAAGAAAACACCGTCCTCAGCCACGATCTGCTCGAAGGCGCGTTGGCGCGCGCGGCACTGGTCACCGACGTCGAACTGGTCGAGGACTATCCGACCCGCTATTCGGTCGACGCGTCGCGCCACCATCGCTGGGCGCGGGGCGACTGGCAGCTTCTGGGCTTCATTCTCAATCCGCGTTCCGACGTGCCGGCGCTGTCGCGCTGGAAGATGGTCGACAATCTGCGCCGGTCGCTGACGCCGATCTTCTGGGTGATGGCCGCGATCGCCGGCTGGACGCTGCTGCCCTTCACCCAGGCCGCGCAATGGCAGGCGCTGCTGATCCTCACACTTTTCATGGCGCCGACGTTCGACATCGTCCACGCCATTCTGCCGAAAAGCGGCGACCAGACGCCGCGCGGTCATTTCTCGGCGCTGGCGCGCGACGTCGTCTTCGGCACCGCCCTGGTGGCTCTGAAGATCGTGCTGATGGCGCATCTGGCCTGGATGATGGTCGATGCCATCATTCGCACGCTCTACCGCCTGTTCGTCAGCCGGAAGAACCTGCTCGAATGGCGCACTGCCTCGCAGGCTCACAAGATCGGCGACAACGATCTCGGCTCCTATTACGGCATGATGTACGGTGTTGTGATCGTCGGCGTCGTCGGCCTCGCCATCCCTGTTGTGGCCGATTCCACCGGAGCTTTCGTCGCCTTCTTCTTCGCGCTGTTCTGGATCGGCTCGCCGGCCTTCGCCTTCTTTATCAGCCGCTCGGCCGAAACCGAGGACCGTTTGCGCATATCGGCGGCGGACATCCATGTGCTGCGCACGATTGCGCGGCGCACATGGCATTATTTCGAGACCTTCGTGACGGCCGAGCATCACAATCTGCCGCCCGACAATTTCCAGGAAAGTCCGGCGCCTGTCGTGGCCCCCCGCACCTCGCCGACCAATATCGGCGTCTATCTCCTGTCAGTGGTTTCGGCGCGCGATTTCGGCTGGATCAGCCTGTCCGACGCCGCCACCCGCATCGACGCGACAATGTCGACGATCGAGAGCATGCCGCGTGAGCGCGGCCATCTCTTCAACTGGTATGACACGACGACGCTGAAGCCGCTCTATCCGCTGTACATTTCCGCCGTCGATAGCGGCAATCTCGCCGGCCATCTGGTGGCGGTGGCGGCAGCCTGTGCCGAATGGGCGGAAGCGCCTGCAGTCCACCTTCAGGGCGACTTCGAGGGTATCCTCGATACGGTGACGATCCTCGACGAAAGCCTGGCCGAGTTGCCTGACGACCGCCGCCAGTTGCGGCCGTTGCGCCAGCGACTTGCCGATCGCCTCGATGGCATGCGACGCGCGGTCGAATCGATCAAGGCACAGCCCGAGATGGCGTCGATCCGCACCATCAACCTGGCCGTTCTGGCCGGCGAGATCCGCAAGCTCGCCATCGCCATCCATACTGAGGCCGCATCGACGCAGAGCGACACCATCGCCGACTGGGCGGCGAGACTGGAAGCCACCTGCGAAGCGCATGTCCACGACGCGCATAGCGACGACACTGCCGTCGAGGCGCTGCGGGCCAAGCTTCTGTCGTTGCGCGAGCGTACGCGTCGCTTTGCCTTCGAGATGGATTTCTCCTTCCTCATGCGCAAGGAACGCAAGCTTCTGTCGATCGGCTACCGGGTCGAGGAGCATCAGCTCGACGAAAGCTGCTACGACCTGCTGGCTTCCGAGGCGCGGCTGACCAGCCTGTTCGCCATAGCCAAGGGCGATCTGCCGACGGAGCACTGGTTCCACCTCGGCCGGCCGATCGTCGAGATCGGGTTCAAGGGCGCGCTGATGTCCTGGTCCGGCTCGATGTTCGAGTATTTGATGCCGCCGCTGGTGATGAAGGAGCCGCAAGGCAGCATCCTCAACCAGACCAGCAAGCTCATCATCAAGCGCCAGATCCAGTACGGCCGCTCGAAGAACGTGCCCTGGGGCATTTCGGAAGCGGCCTACAACGCCCGCGATCGCGAACTGACCTACCAGTACACCAATTTCGGCGTGCCTGGGCTGGGCCTGAAGCGAGGTCTTGGCCAGAACACGGTGATTGCCCCCTATGCGACCGTGCTGGCGGCGCAGTTCACCCCGCGTGAATCGGTGCAGAACCTGGCCAGGCTGAGGCGGCTCGGCGCCCTTGGCCGGCACGGCTTCTACGATGCGGTCGATTTCACGCCGCAACGCGTGCCGGAGGGCACCGACCATGTCGTCGTGCTGAACTACATGGCCCACCATTCCGGCATGTCGATCGCCGCCGTCGCCGACGCCATCTTCGAAGGACGCCTGCGCGACCGCTTCCACAGCGATCCGGTGATCGAGTCGGCCGAGTTGCTGCTGCAGGAAAGAGCGCCGCGCGACATCCCGACCGCCACCGTCAGGACCGAGGCCGACGAACGGTCGAAGGACGAAACGGAAGCCGAAAGCCCCGATACGCGCATCGTGCTCAACCCGCTCAAGGCGCTGCGTTCGACCAGCGTCATGTCCAATGGCCGCTACTCGGTCATGGTTACCGCGACCGGCTCCGGCTATAGTCGCTGGGGCGAGCTTGCCGTCACGCGCTGGCAGCCGGACCCGACCGAGGATCGGCTTGGCTCCTACATCTTCCTGCGCGACTCCGGCACCGGCGACTGGTGGTCGGCCACCGCCGAGCCGAAGCGTGCCACCCACGAAGAGGTGCGGACGCTGTTCTCCGACGACAAGGCGAGCTTCGTCAAGTCAGTGGGATCACTGCGTTCGGAGGTCGAATGCATCGTCATTTCGGAAGGAAATGGCGAAGGCCGGCGGGTGACGCTCTACAATGACGGCCCGGTCGACCGGCATATCGAAGTGACCTCGTTCACTGAACTGGTGCTGGGCTCCGAAGCATCCGACAACGCGCATCCGGCGTTCTCGAAAATGTTCGTGGAAACCGAAATCGCTGCGAATAACGCAGCGATCTTCGCCACCAGACGTAAGCGGGAAACGGACGAGCCTGATGTCGCCATGGTGCATTTCGTCACCGACCCGTCTGGGTCGACGCGCGACGCCGAGGCCGAAACCGACCGGCGCGCCTTCATAGGCCGCGGCCGCACCATTACCGAGGCCGCCGCCTTCGATCCCGGCGCCAAGCTTGGCGGCCATTCCGGCTTCACGCTGGATCCGGTCGCGGCACTTCGCCGACAGGTGCGCGTGCCGGCCAACAAGAAGATAGCGCTGACCTTCTGGACTGCCGTCGGCGCCAACCGTGCCGAACTCGAAGAAGCCATTGCGCGGCTTGATCATCCGGAAGCCTTCGCGCGCCAGGCGATGCTCGCCTGGACCCGCTCACAGGTGCAGACCCGGCATCTCGGTCTCAGCCTTGCCGATGCCGCCAATGTGCAGAATCTGGCGCGCTACCTGATCTATCCGGATCCGTTCCTGCGGCTTCCGGCCGAATCGATCGCTTCCGGGCTCGGTAGGCAATCGGGCCTATGGCCGACCAGCATATCCGGCGACTTTCCGATTTTCCTGGTCAGGATCGGCGATGTCGCCGATCTCGAAATCGTTGCCCAGGCGCTCCGCTTCCAGGAATACATGCGCGCCCGAGGCATGATGATCGACTTTGTCGTCATCAACGAGCAGGCTTCGTCCTACGTGCAGGACCTGCAACGGGCGGTCGAGACGCTGTGCGAAAACAGCCGCCTGCGCGGCAAGGAGCTAGGACCCCGCCAGCACATCTTCGCGGTGCGCCGCGACCTCATGGACGAGGCGACCTACAAGACGCTGCTGGCCACTGCTCGCGTCGTTCTGCACACGCGCAACGGCACCATCTTCGATCAGATCGAGCGCGCCGAGGCCGCTGCGCTGCAAGCGCGGGACGCCTTGCAGCCGGCGGGTGCAGCAGCGCTTCGTGAACCGTCTCCGCCGGCGCCACAGACGTGGGCCCAAGCCTCGTTCGACGGCAGTGCCGACGGCAGCGGGCTCAACCAGTGGAACGGTTTTGGCGGTTTCGAGGGCGACGGACGCCACTATGTCGTGCGCCTTGCTGGCCGCCGCACGACGCCGCAGCCCTGGATCAACGTCGTCTCCAACGCCTCGTTCGGTTTCCACGTTTCGGCTGAAGGCGCTGCCTTCAGCTGGAGCCGAAACAGCCGCGACTATCAACTGACGCCGTGGGCGAACGACCCGGTCACCAACCGGCCAGGCGAGGGCATCTATATCTACGATCATGCCAGCGGCCGGGCGTTCTCGCCGCTGGCCGCCGTCGTCCGCGATCCCGCCATGACCTACGAAACATGGCACGGGCAGGGGTTTTCGACCTTCCGTTCGAAGCGCGGGCCGCTGTCGATGGACCTTACCCATGTGGTGGATTCCGTTGATCCGGTGAAAATCTCCAGGTTGCGCATCCAGAATTCCGGTTCGGCGCCGGCGCGCCTGCGCGTCTATGCCTATGCGGAATGGGTTCTTGGCAGCCATCGTTCGCGCACGGCGGCGACCATCGTGCCGTCCAGGGATGCCGCGACGGGCGCGTTGCTGGCGCAAAATCCCTACGGGCTCGATTTCAGCGAGCGGGTCGCCTTCCTGGCCGCCGACGGCGCGGCACACTCGGTGACGGCCGACCGCGGCGAGTTCATTGGCCGCCACGGCACCAGCGAACTCCCGCAAGCCGTGCTCAGCGGCGCAAGCCTGTCGGGCCGCGTCGAGGCGGGCGACGATCCTTGTGCGGCAATTGCACGCGACGTCGACATCCCTGCCGGCGGCGACGTGACGCTGCTCTGGCTGCTCGGCGATGCAGCCTCTGCCGAGGAAGCCAATGCGCTGGTACAGCATCACTGCAGCAAGGATTTCGATCAGCGGCTGACTGACAATGAACGCACCTGGCGAGGGTTTCTCGACACCATCCAGGTCGAGACGCCGGACAGGGCGCTCAACGCGATGGTCAACCACTGGCTGCCCTATCAGAGCCTTGCCTGCCGCATCCGCGCGCGCTCGGCGTTTTACCAGGCGAGCGGCGCCTTTGGCTTCCGCGACCAGTTGCAGGACACGCTGGCCCTGCTTCTCCATGATCCGAAACTGGCGCGCGACCAGATCCTCAACGCGGCGCGGCGGCAATTCCCCGAAGGCGACGTGCAGCATTGGTGGCTGCCGCGAACCGAGGCAGGCGTCCGCACCATGATTTCCGACGACGTGGTCTGGCTCGCCCACGCCACGGCACACTACTTGCTGGTGACCGGCGATACCGCGATCCTCAGGGAACAATTGCCCTTCATCGAAGGGCCGTCGCTGGAAGAAGGTGAGCACGACGCCTTTTTCACGCCGGAGATATCGAAGAAGACCGCTTCACTCTATGATCATTGTGCGCGCGCACTTGACCTTGCCATCAAGCGCAGCAGCCCCGCCGGACTGCCGCTGATCCTCGGCGGTGACTGGAACGACGGCATGAACCGTGTCGGCGAGCACGGCAAGGGCGAGAGCGTCTGGCTGGGTTGGTTCCTGCTGAAGACGCTGGGCGACTTTGCAGCTGTCGCCAAGGCGGAAGGCGACGCCAAGCGCGCGCAAGCCTGGACAAAACACGCGGGCGTGCTGAAGCGGGCGCTGGAAAGCACGGCCTGGGACGGTGAATGGTACCGTCGCGGCAGCTTCGACGACGGCACGCCGCTGGGGTCGCGCAGCTCGCAGGAATGCAAGATCGACTCGATTGCCCAGTCGTGGAGCGTGCTGTCGGGCGAGGGCGATCCGGCGCGATCGACGACGGCGATGCAGCAGGCGATGAAAATGCTCGTCGACGACGAGCTCAACATCGTCAAGCTTTTCACGCCGCCCTTCTCCAGGACGGAACAGAACCCAGGCTACATCAAGAGCTACCCGCCGGGTGTCCGTGAAAACGGCGGCCAGTACACCCACGCGGCGACATGGTTCGTCATTGCGCTCGCCGAAATGGGGCGCGTCGACGACGCCTACCGCTGCTTCTCGATGCTCAACCCGGTCAACCATGCACCCGACGAAGCCGCTGCCGAGCACTACCGCGTCGAGCCTTATGTCGTCGCGGCGGACGTCTACGCCGGGCAAGGCAAGGGCGGCCGCGGCGGCTGGACCTGGTATACCGGCTCGGCCGGCTGGCTTTATCGCGCGGCGGTCGAAGGCATCCTCGGCATCGAGCGCAGGGGCGAGCGCATCCAGTTCAGGCCGAAACTGCCCAGCCATTGGGATGGCTATGCGGCAACGCTCAAGGTGCTGGGAGCCGAGCTCAGGGTTCAGGTTGTCCGCGACAAGAAGGCCAAAGCCGTCTCGCTCGAGGTAAATGGTAAAAAGACGAAGGCTTCGTCTTTCGAACCGAAAGCCGGCGACAAGGCCGATCTGGTCGTCAGGATACCGGCGTAGCTTCAAGGATTTGGAGCGTCTTTGTACATCTTGAGGATGTGCGTTATTTAAAGTTGCTCGAGCAATTCTATTGCGCATGAGATATCCCAAAAGCCGATGCAGGCTTTTGGGATCGTACATGCCAAGTTGCTGATTAAAATTTCGGCAGTGCTTCCTGCCTGCCACGATTTTGCCGCAAGGCTGACATTTTACCTTTCTTCTCAAACCGTTAGGTGATCACGACAGATTTCGCAGCGTCGCCATCTTTTGTTCGCGAATTGGGAACTGAAGGGGTACGAGGGCATTGTTTCGCGACACGTCAACGAGTACGAGTCAGAAAATGATGCAGTGCACAATAACAATTTGCCGGAGTAGCTGAAGTGTCCCTTCTGCAAATCTACTGGAGAGCGCTCGGTTATCTCGCTGCCGACAGAAAACGCGTCGCGTTTATCTGTGGGGCGAATGTCGCGCTTGCGATTATCGCCATCCTTGAGCCGATCATGTTCGGACGGGTGATCGATGCCATTTCGGATAGCGGCTCGGTCTTTTCGACGCTCGGCCTATGGGCCGGTATCGGCGTCTTCAACGTCATCGCCTTCGTTCTGGTGGCGCGCGGCGCGGACCGTTTTGCCCATGCGCGGCGCAGCGAGGTTCTTTGCCAGTCATTCGAGCGCGTGATCACCATGCCTCTTGCCTGGCATCATCAGCGCGGCACCTCCAATTCCCTGCATACGCTGCTGCGCGCGGTCGAGACCTTGTTCAGCCTCTGGCTCGAGTTCATGAGGCAGCATTTGTCCACGGTTGTCGCACTGGTTCTGCTGGTGCCGACGGCGCTCAGCATGGATATTCGCATGTCGATGGTCCTGCTGGCGCTGGGCGCGCTCTACGTCGGAATCGGCCGGCTGGTGATGCGTCGCACCAGGGAAGGCCAGGCGTCCGTGGAGCGGCATTTTCACCAGGTGTTCGCGCATGTGAGCGACTCGGTCAGCAATGTCGCCGTGCTGCAGAGCTACAATCGCATCGGCCACGAGACCGACGCCTTGAAGCGCTATGTCAAGAATCTGCTTGATGCCCAGTATCCGGTGCTCGACTGGTGGGCGTTGGCCAACGCCCTGCACCGTCTGTCGTCAACCATTTCGATGATGGTCGTGCTGTTGATCGGCTCCTATCTGGTCATGCATGGCCAATTGCGTATCGGTGACGTCATCGCGTTTACCGGCTTTGCCACGCTGCTGATCGCCCGGCTCGACCAGATGTCGGCCTTCGCCAACCAGATTTCGGAAGCCAGGGCCAAGCTCGAGGAATTTTATCGCCTTGAGGACTCCGCGGCCGAGGCCGCCGAGCCGGACGGGTTGCGTGACCTGGTCAACGTCACTGGTCATGTGCGTTTCGAAAACGTCAACTTCGAATTCGCCAATTCGGGGCAGGGCGTGAACGACGTGTCGTTCGAGGTCCATGCCGGCCAGACCGTGGCCATCGTCGGCCCGACCGGCGCAGGCAAGACCACGCTGATCAATCTCCTGCAGCGGGTCTTTTCGCCGTCCAGCGGCCGTATCCTGATCGATGGCATCGATACCCGCACGGTGACCCGCAAGTCGCTGCGCCACTCGATCGCCACCGTGTTCCAGGATGCGGGCCTGCTCAACCGCTCGATCGAGGACAATATCCGCGTCGGGCGCGCCGAGGCGACCTATGATGAGGTCCACGCCGCCGCCAACGCCGCTGCCGCGCAGGATTTCATCCTGTCGAAGAGCAACGGCTACGATACGGTCGTCGGCGAACGCGGTGGACAGCTTTCGGGCGGCGAGCGCCAGCGTATCGCAATCGCGCGCGCCGTGCTGAAGGATTCACCCATCCTGGTGCTCGACGAAGCGACCAGCGCGCTTGACGTCGAGACGGAAGACCGCGTCAAGGAAGCGATCGACGAATTGCGGCGCGGCCGCACCACCTTCATCATCGCGCACCGCCTGACCACTGTTCGCGATGCCGATCTGGTCGTCTTCATGGACAAGGGCAAGGTGGTCGAAATGGGTGGCTTCGCCGAATTGTCGATGCGCAATGGCCGCTTCGCCAGCCTGTTGCGCGCCGGCGGCCTGCTCAACGACGAGGAAGTCCGCCGCCTCAGCCGGACCATCACGGACGCGGCCGCCTGAGTTCTTCCCTTCTCCCCTTGTGGGAGAAGGTGTCGCCGAAGGCAACGGATGAGGGGTGGTCCAGCTTAGCGCCGGCCTCGCTCCGGCCAGCACCCGTCAACCGTCTTGGCGCTGCGCGCCAATCCACCTTCTCCCACAAGGGGAGAAGGCAAGGCCGCGCCTGCGACACGGTGCTGTAGTTGCCCCAAGCCTGTCACCGGTTTATGTAAAGCTGCATGAGTGACATGACTTCGCGCCTCAGCGGCTGGATGGATTTCGCCAACCCGACGCGGTTTGTCGGGTTGGCCGACAAGGTGGTGCCGTGGCTGGCAACCATCGCCACACTCCTTCTGGCCGCCGGGCTCTACATGAGCTTCACGGCGCCGGAGGATTTCCAGCAAGGCATCACCGTACGTATCATGTACATCCATGTGCCGTTCGCCTGGCTGGCCATGATGTGTTTTACGCTGATGGCGGTTTCCGCGTTGGGCACGCTGGTGTGGCGCCATCCGCTGGCCGACGTCGCGCTCAAATCGGCGGCACCCATCGGCGCCGTCTTTACAGCGCTCGCGCTGATCACCGGTTCGATCTGGGGCAAGCCGATGTGGGGCACCTGGTGGGTGTGGGATGCGCGGCTGACCTCGGTGTTCGTGCTGTTCCTGATGTATCTCGGCATCATTGCGCTGACGCGGGCCCTCGACGATGCCGCCCGCGCCGCCTGGGCCGCTGCAGTCATCACCCTGGTTGGATTCATCAACATCCCGATCATCAAATTCTCCGTCGACTGGTGGAACACGCTGCATCAGCCGGCTTCGGTGATCCGGCTCGGTGGGCCGACCATCGATCCCAGCCTGTTGCGGCCGTTGCTGGTGATGGCTCTGGGCTTTACCGTGCTGTTCTTCGCGCTGCATCTGATGGCGATGCGCGCGGAAATCCTGCGTCGCCGGGTCATTGCCATGCGCCGCGTCGCAGCACGGCAGGCCGAACGGCAATCAGCCTGACTCCCTTCAGCTTTGCCCCCTCGCAGGCTCAGGGGGTCAAAGCTCGAAAGCCAAGCAATTGGCTTTCCGTCCGCTCCGCGGACCGCTTCTCACCCCATGCGGCCGCGCGCCGCCACCGGCAGCGTCTCCAGCACCCGTTCTCCGGCGATCAAGTGAACTTCGTCGAACAGATTGGTGACGACGCAGCAATGGTCGGGCACGATGCGCACGCGCTCGCCGATACGCAGCCTGGCGCCGCCGGAAAGCGTGACGTTGCCGTGCTCCTCGCTGAGGCTGGTGACGGTGGCGCCCGGAATACCCAGCAATTCGCCGAAATCGGGCAGCCCCAGCGTGTCGCTGGACAAGGCCTTGCTGCCGGCATCAAGGATGGCCCGTGTCGGCGTCGGATGGCTGACCACCGTCGACAGCACCGTCAGCGCGCAATCGTCGAGGCTTCCGACGCCCTTGGCGACCTGGTAGCGGTCGAGGTAGATGTAGGTGCCGGGGCGGTACTCGGTGACGACGGAAGCCTCGCCTGCGCGCCACATATCCGGCGTGCCGCCGCTGGAGATGCGTTGGCAGGCAAGGCCGGACGCGGCGAGCGCCTGGCGCGCATCGGCCAGCCAAGTCTCGGCCTCGGCGGCGCGGCCTGCCGCCGGATAGGTCATCAGCCCGCCGAAGGCGAGCCCCCTGGCCTTGTCGATCTCCCTGGCCAGCGCGACAGCCTCGCTGGCCGACTGGACGCCGCAGCGGCCCATACCGGTATCGCACTCCACCAGCACCTGTAGCGGCTGGCCTGGATCGGTGAAGGTGGCGCCGAGACCCGCAAGCGTCTCCATGCTGTCTGATGTCACCGACAGTGTCACGCGGCCGTGCAGCGCCTTGAGACGCTCCAGCTTGGCGCGGCCAACAATGTTGTAAGGCAGAAAAATGTCGGTGAGGCCGGCATCGGCCATCACCTCGGCTTCACCGATCTTCTGGCAGGTGATGCCGACCGCACCGGCTGCGATCTGCTTCTTTGCCCAGTAAGGCAGTTTGTGGGTCTTGATGTGCGGCCTGAGCTTCAGCCCGTGGCGGTCGGCGTGGGCCTGCGCCCGCGCGATGTTGGCTTCGGCGCGGTCGACATCGATCAGGATCGCCGGTGTATCGAGGTCGTCTATGCTCAGCATGGATTTTTCACCCTGGGATTTGCCTGGACTTATGGCCTTGATCGGCCCGGATGTCATGAGGCCAGCACGCGGTTTACGTCGACACCGGATCGGTGTTCGGCTATTCGGTTGGAGATCGCCCAAGCCGATGGGAAGGAACCACAACCATGAAACGCTCCGCTATCAACGACATCATCCGCGACGCCGATGCCTTCATCCGTTCGTTCGGCTACATCATGCCGCCCTTCGCCTATTGGACCCCGGAACAGATGAAGGCGCGCCGGCAGGATTCGTCGGCCATCTTCTCCTCGCGGCTCGGCTGGGACATCACCGATTACGGCCAGGGCAAGTTCGACGAGCTCGGCCTCTTCCTGTTCACCGTTCGCAACGGTCGCTACGAGGACATGAAGAAGGGCATGGGCATGCTCTATGCCGAGAAGATCATGATCTCGCGCAAGGATCAGCTGTCGCCGATGCATCGCCATAACATCAAGGCCGAGGACATCATCAACCGCAGCGGCGGCAAGCTGGTGCTGGAGCTGTTCATGCACGATCGCGACGGCGGCATCGACCCGAAGGCGGAAGTATCGGTGCCGGTCGACGGGACTATCCACCGGCTGCCGGCGGGCGGGCTCCTGAAGCTCGATCCGGGCGAGAGCGTGACGCTGCTGCCGGGGGTCTGGCATGCCTTCTGGGCCGAGGGCAAGGATGTGCTGATCGGCGAGGTTTCGACCGTCAACGACGATCTCACCGACAATGTCTTCCGCGAACCGATCGGCCGCTTCGCCGACGTCGACGAGGACGTCGCGCCGCTGCACCTCCTGGTGTCGGACTACGAGAAGTGGGTGGGGTAAGACGGCCTTTCGTTCCTAACGCTGATGCTTGTCTTCCTTTCGCTTGCCCAGCAGCAGCTTTCGCTCGAGATGGGCTCGCAGGTCGCCGTAATACGCGGTCAGGAACGGGCGGGCATCATGCGCCTGCGGCGTTGAGCCGATCTTGCGTCCGATCGTCTCAGCCACCGCCCGCAGCGCGAAATAGTCGTCGCGGCGCAGCACCTCCTCCAGCTTGTGCAGTTCGGCGATGCCATAGGCATCGAGCTGGGCGTGGCTGAACTGAAAAGTCCTGGCGACCGGATCTTTTCGTGCCGACAAATCCTCCATCAGCGTGCGCTTAGGCGCCTCGACGACCCAGGTTCCCGCCAGGAGGTCGCCAATCCGCAACCGGTCGCGATTGAAAAGCGGGAACAAGGCGAACAGCAGGGTCCATACCAGTCCAAAAACTGTCGTCAGCGTATCGGCGACGCCCATCCCACTGCGTCCGGCGATAATCGACAGCGGCAGAAAGACCTCGATCTCGCGCATCAGATTGCGGGCGATGACCTGATCGACCGACAGGCCGGCTCCGTTGCGTGACGCCACCCTGATGCCGATGATCCGCTTGCCGGGGGTCGACGCGCGCCGGCCCGCCTCGAAGGCGATGAAATAGACGTTTCGCAGAAAAAAGATCGCGATGATCCAGACGATGAAAAGCGGCTGCAATTTATCAGTGCCGAAACCTGTTACCCCGAACAGCGCAACAATCGTGACGGCGATTGCAGCCGTGGCGATAAACACGACATCGAGCAGGAAAGCGGCAGCCCGTGTGCCGGCGTCGGCCAGCTTTATCTGGAGGTCGACACCTTCAGGCGTGATCAGCGAGCGCATTGTCGCCAGCGCGGCGCGTCTAGCGGTCGCCATTGCGCACCACCTGGAACAGATAGAAGTAGCCGATCCACAGTGCGAGCATGCCGGTGCCAATGGCATAGCGGGTGACGTCGCTGGTGATCGTCTGCCTGCCGATGCCCTCGAGCAGTCCGGCAAACAGCAGCATGACCGAAACGCCGACCATCGCGGTCGCTGCGATGCGTCCGGCATGGGCGGCTGCCGTCATGCGGGGCAACTCGCCGGGAAAGGCGATGCGCGTCCCTATCCGCATGCCGGCTGCGCCGGCCAGTGCGATGGCGAACAATTCGGTGGTGCCGTGAATGGCCAGCCAGCCGCCAAGTTCCATGCCAAGCCCCTTTGCCCAGTAGACCTGGAACATCGCTCCCAGCATGCAGCCGTTGAACAGCATCAGCAGCACCGTCGGCACGGCGAAAGCAAACCCAAGCGCGAAGGCGAGGATTGCGACCTGGACGTTGTGGGTGAAAAGATAAGCGGCAAAGCCTGAGAGAAAGCCATTGTCGCCACCATAAAGCATGCTGCGCAGCATCTCGGCCGAAGCGTCGGGGCCACGGCCGGCGGCCAGGCCCGACGGGATGATCGCGTCGAACCAGCCCTTGTCGGACGCTACCAGCCAGGCGCCGGCGCCGATGCCGACAAACATCAGCGCCACCGACACCAGCGTCTCGCGCCACAAATCGCGGATGGCACCGGGCCAGTCGTGCAGGAAGAAATCGCCAACACGCTGCGGTAGTCCGCGGCGTGCCCCATAGAGATAAAAATATCCCCGCAGCGACAGGGATTCGAGATAGGCGATCAGTGCGCTGTCGAGGGATGTCGCTCTCGCCACCGAAAGCGAAGACAATGCCGACCGGTAGAGCAGCGGCAGCGACAGCAGCTCTTCTTCCGACAGTGTTCGCGGCGCGCGTTTCTCGACGCGGGTGAGAAGCGCCTCGAACGCCTTCCAGTCGGCCTCGCGCTCCCGACGGAAGCTGGCCAGCGACTGGCGTACGGCATCGCCGCGTCGAGCATCGCCGGGTACTGGCGCAGTCACAACAAATCCTCGCGCTTGAACTGCAGGTAGCGCTCGACCAGCGCCGGCCCCAGCCTTTGATGGTCGGCTTCGATCACATGCGCGCCGAGCAGCCGCAACCGGCCGATGACAACCTGCCTTTCGCGCAAAAGCCCGCCGGCGACGACGGCGCGGGCGACATCCTCGCCTGATGAAGGCGGCATGTCGGCCAAACTCTCCAATTCGACATCCCTGATCATCATGAACAGCACC
Organism: Mesorhizobium sp. WSM4820; assembly: GCF_055811075.1. Lineage (NCBI taxonomy): Bacteria > Pseudomonadati > Pseudomonadota > Alphaproteobacteria > Hyphomicrobiales > Phyllobacteriaceae > Mesorhizobium > Mesorhizobium sp. WSM4820. The sequence goes on from NZ_JBVVQN010000001.1 coordinate 35,673, forward strand.
AGATGCCGCTCCGTGAGCCGGCCGACGGTGCGCAGCATCAATTCCGCGCTGATCGGATCGACGAAGTCGGTGAAGATGATCACCAGCGAGCGCCGGTCGAGCCGCGCCGCAAGCGTGGTCAGCGCCAGGGTGAAATTGGTTTCCTCGTTGGAATAGTCGATCTCAACCGCCCGCTTCTGGATCATCGCGAAGCTGGCCGAGCCGCGCACCGCGCCGCTGGCGACGCGCGGCCGCGCATCGAAGCTGAACAGGCTGACCATGTCGCCGCCCTTGAGCGCAATGAACGCCGACAGCAAGGCGGCAGCCACCGCCCGGTCCACCTTTGGCAGGCCGTCGACCGGCTCGCACATCAGGCGTCCGCTGTCGATGGCCAGCACGATGTTGTTGTTCTCCTCGATACGGAACTCGCGCGCCAGAAGCCTGCCGTGGCGGGCGCTGCGCTTCCAGTCGATCATCCGCCGGCCCATGCCGGGCTGATAATCCTTGAGCGCCTCGAATTCCCGGCCCTGGCCGGCCCGGCGCTGCGCATGCCCGTCGGGCAGGGCGTTGCGCTGCAGCAGCGTGATCGCCTGGTCGCGGGCGCTGCGGATGTCGGGCAACACTGCCACCTTGCTTTCCATCGGCAGGACGACCTGGTTCCAGACCAATCCGAACGGCCCGCGCCAGCGCAGCCACAGACGATCGAAGCTGGCGATGCCGCGCCGCAGCGCCTGGAACCGCAGGTCGAGCGATCCGCCATCCTTCGTGGCAGCCAGGGGACCGCCGGTTCCGCCGATCGGCGCCAGGCGCTCATCATGACCGACGCGCGCCTCCAGGGTCGGCGTCCGGCCTGAAAGACGGGCGGCGACATGGACGGTGAACTGGCCGCCGACGCCGACCTGCGGCGGCGCGTGGAGGCTGGCGGCCAGCGATTTCCGCCCGCGTCCGGCCGCGGCGTCCACCGCCAGGAAGGCCAGCAGCAGGCAGATCCACAGCAATCCGAGATACCACAATGACGGCAGCGCCAGCGCGACCAGGAAGGCCGGCACCGCGCCCGCCGCAGCCGCCCACACCGCTCGGCCGCTGGGATAGATCAACGCGGCGCTTCCGTCTGGTCGACCAGGTCGGAGACGATCTGCTCGACCAGTCGGCCATCGATCTGCGCGGCCGGCGACAGGACAACGCGATGGCGCAGCGCCGGCACCGCCAGTGCCTTGACGTCGTCGGGGATCACATAGGCGCGCCCGTCGAGCGCTGCCCGCGCCCGCGCCGCCCTGGCCAGCATGGCGCCCGCGCGTGGGCTGGCGCCAACCTCCAAATCGGCGGTGTCGCGTGTGGCGCGCACCAGCGCCGCGATGTAGCCGACGACATCGTCGACGAGGGTGACGGAGCCGACGGTTTCGAGTGCCTTCTCCAGCGTCTTGCGATCCGTCTGGGCCTTGATGCCGTATTGCGCGATGTCGTGCGAGGCGGAGCCGCCGCCGTGATGGATGATGATGGCCCGTTCCTCCTCGGGACCGGGATAGCTGACCCGGTGCTTGAACAGGAAGCGGTCGAGCTGTGCTTCGGGCAGGGGATAGACACCCTGATGCTCGATCGGGTTCTGGGTCGCGACCACCATGAAGTTGCGGCCCAGCGAATGCGTGGTGCCGTCGAAGGTGACCGCATGCTCCTGCATCGCCTCCAGAAGTGCTGCCTGTGTCTTGGGCGGCGTGCGGTTGATCTCGTCGGCAAGCAAAAGTTCGCAGAAGATCGGACCGCGCGTCAGCGTGAACTGTCCAGTTTGGAAATTGTAGATGTTCGATCCGACGATATCGCCAGGCATCAGGTCCGGCGTGAACTGGATGCGCCCGTAGGCGACACCCAGAGCCTGCGCGAAGCAGCGCGCGGTCATTGTCTTGGCCGTGCCCGGAGGGCCTTCCAGCAGGATATGCCCGCCAGCGAACAGGGCGGTCAGCATCAGGTCGACCGTGTCGTGCTGTCCGGTGATCGCCTTGGCCACTTCTTCCCTGATCCGTGTCGCCAGGGCCTTTACATCATCGACGTTCACCGAGCCTCCTTGCCGTCCAATCGTGCAGCCGCTCGGCTGCCTCGTGCATTTGCGTCAGGTTTTTCGCCTCGCCGGCGGCTTGCGCCCGCGCGGTGAATCCGCTGACTTCGTCCTTATCGCGAGAATCGAGCCAGCGGTCGAGCGCTTCGCCATGCAGCCCCTGCGGCGCTCCCAGTAGTGCGCCGGCGCGCACCCGCATCAAGGCCGCATAGCGGCCTCCAAGTTCTTCGAGCCGCCCGGCGCGTCGCAGCAGCATCGCCGTCGTATCCACCAGCGCACGCTTGCCGAAGGCAATGGCGCGCTGCTCGGCGCGCGGCGGGCCGAAACGGCCGAGGCCGCGCAGGAAAGCCAGCGCCGCCGCGGCCAGGATCGTCAGCGTCAGCGCCAGGAACGGCGGTTCGACCAGGAGCTTGGCAAGGTCGTATTTTCGCCCCGCGCCATGCAGCGTGAGATCGAACATGACCGGGCCGGCGCGCACCGAGGCGATCAGGTCGAGCGCCGCCGCAGCCTTGTCCGAGTCCTTGAGTGACGCATTGTTGATCAGGTCGGGGTCGCTCAGAATGTAAAACGGCTTGTCGTCGAGTTTGGTAAGGACGGCGCTGCCGTTGCCCGCCGCTATCAATGGGTGGTCATCCGCTACCCATTGCAATTCATCAGGGGCATCAATGACCCGGCCCTCGATGTCGAGTTGCTCGACCGTGCTTTTGCCAACACCGATCTTTCCCTCGGCGATCCGGCCGAGCCATTGGTTCACCACGGCATCGGGCAATCGCCCGAATTTCATCTTCCATCCTTCGTGCTCCTCCAGCGGCAGGGTCTGCCATTTGGGCAGCACGAAAAGGGTATTCAGGTCCTGCCGAAGTTCGAGGATGCGGTCGAGCGCGGCGGGATCGCTCTCGGGTGAAATGGTGACGATCAGCAGCATGTCGGTGCCGAGATCGTCCTCGGTTCGTGCCATGGCTGGCGGCTCGCCGGTGAGCCGCAACCATTCGGTCAGGCCGGCATAGCCAACGCCGCTTTTCGACAGCGGCGTGGCGCTGCCATTGCCGGGTTGCCGGAAGTCGGGCGCATAGGTGGACAGCAGGAAGAAACCCGCTGCCGCAAGCAGGCTGGCGAAAATGCCCCAAAACAGCGTTCTTCGATTGAATGGTTCCTGCGCGGTTGGTTCGATCGTCGCAGCGCTCATATCCAGGCATCCCGGAAGACGAACCGCTCATAGGCGCCGCGTGCTTGCCGCCAGCCTTCGGCGCCGACCGGCCTGCGCGCGAACAATGCGGCTTCGACGATGCGTGCGATCTCGGTAAACGCCGCGCGGGCCTTGGCGGGAACCGAAGCAGCAGCGGCGATGTCGCGCGCCGTGAGCGACGGGCGCAAAAAATCCGGCAGCCGGCCGGCAATATCGGCGACGCTGCGCCGAAGCAGGAGATGAACCGCTTCGTCATAATCGCCTCGCGCGGCCAGCGAGTCGGCTTCCGACAGCAGGATCTGCGCGGCGCCGGCGTCGGGACGCCATGCTTCCTCCGCCTCGGTGTCGCGCCGCGCGCGCTGCCATGGCAGGCGCCAGGCGAGACCTTTCATCTCGAGAAAGACCAGGAGCAGGATGATCGCGGCACCTGATATCACCGCCCCCCAGAACAGATAGATCATGTAGGGACCGAGCGACGACAACAGGTCCAGCAGCGGCTTCAGCCAGTCAGGCGGCTGCGGCGGCACATAGGCCGGCAGGCCGAACTGGATCGACTTATCCGAGATCAACTGCTGATGCGCTTTTGCCAGCCATTCGGCTTCCGCTGTGCCTGGCTGTGCCACTGCCAACCGTCCCCTGCAACCTGTGGTTCCAAGTCGACACTGGCAATGCACAGCGGCAATTGCAAGTGGGCTAGACGTCGATCTCCAATGTTGGCACATTTGATGCGGGGATCACCAGCCGATATGCGGCGATTGAGCGAGGGGACGCATCATGGTTTCAACGACACTGGAACGACCGGACAAGTTTCGCATCGGCAGGGTTTTCAACGACAGCTTTGCTGTCATCAGCCGCAATATCGTGCTTTGCCTCGGGCTGGCGGTGTTGTTTTCAGGCTTGCCGACGTTGCTCTACCAGCTTTGGCTCTGGAAATGGGCAAGCGGCACCGAGACAGGCACTCCGGAGTTCTCGGCCCAACGCGTTATCGTTACAATCCTTGTCGTGCTGGCTTCCATGGTGTTGGCAGCGATCTTGCAGGCGACGCTGGTGCGCGCGGCCATCGAGGATCTGAACGGCAAGCGGCCATCAATGGGCGACAGCCTCAAGATGGCAATCTCCCTCCTGCTGCCGGTGATAGGCATCGCAGTACTGGTCTCTCTTGGCGCGGGATTGGGCTTCATGCTGCTCATCGTCCCCGGCATCATCTTATGGCTCCGCTGGTCGGTCGCCGTGCCGGTTCTGGTTCAGGAACGGCGGGGGGTGTTCGGCAGCATGAAGCGCAGCCGCGAGCTGACCAAAGGGAGCCGCTGGGCGCTGTTCGGATTCTGGATTGTCCTGATCATAGCAGTGATCGTCATCCAGCTTGTCTTGAGCCAAGTCGTCATGGTCTTTGGCGTGACAACGGCTCTCATCCTGGATGCTCTGGTGACATCCGTCGTATCCGTGGTGACCTCGGTTGCGCCGGCGGTCAGCTATGTCGAGTTGCGGCAGGTCAAGGAAGGCACCAGCGTCGACGAACTGGCGGAGATCTTCTCATAGCGGCAAGGCCGCATCAGGATCGACGTCATGGTTTCAACGACACTGGAACGACCGGACAAGTTTCGCATCGGCAGGGTTTTCAGCAGTAGTTTTGCGGTCATCGGCCGCAATCCGGGTCTGTTGGTCGGACTGGCGGCTCTTTTTTCCGCCCTTCCGGCACTGGTGCTCAACCTTTGGAATTACAGAAATCTTGCCAACCTTGATTTTGCCGATCCCGAAAGCATGGCGGTTGCCGATCCATCGGCGGTTCTAGGCAACTCGCTAATATCGATGGCTTTTGGCTTGATCTATTTTGTGCTGGCTTTGTTGTTTCAGTCGTCACTGGTAAGGGCGACGATAGAAGACTTGAACGGCAAGCGCCCGGCAATCGGTGACTGCATCCAGATCGCCTTGCGTTGCATGTTCCCGACGCTCGGGATGGGTCTGGTTGTCTTCCTCACCATGATCCTCGCGTTAGGGGTGACGATGTTCGTGGCTGGCATGCTTATCCCCGTTTTTGGAAACATCATTGTGTTCATCGCGTTCATCGCGTCGCGTAGCCGTGCTCTGACGAAGGGCAGCCGCTGGTCATTATTCGGTCTTTTGCTGGTTCTGTTCTTGGCGGCGATTGCCATCCAAATGGCGTTTGCATTGTTGTTTGGATTTACTTTCGCCATTACCGGCAGCCTCTCGACCGTTGGCCTTGTTGTCGGCGCAATCGGAAGCGCGCTTGTTTCGACAGTCGTGTCTACTTTGATGTCGGTTGCCATCGCGGTCAGCTACGTCGAACTGCGGCAAGTCAAGGAAGGCACCGGCGTCGACGAACTGGCGGAGATCTTCTCCTGATGCGAGAGGTCGCCTACCACATCATGAACGAAGCGACGTCCGCGTCGGAGACCTTGCCCGCGGCCACGTCGGCGATCGCCTGGTCGACGATTGCCGCGCCCTCGGCAACCTCGTCCTCGGTCAGCGTCAGCGGCGGCATGAATTCGAGCACATTGGCCTTCAGTCCGACATAGGTGAAGGCAGCACCCAGTTCGTAGCCGCGATAGATGATCTTGGCCGTCGTCGTTGCCGCGACCGGCTCGCGTGTCTTGCGGTCCGTGACCAGGTCGACGCCGACGGCTAGGCCACGCCCGCGCACGTCGCCGATGATCTCATGTTTTGCGCGGAGCGCCCGCAGTGCGTCTGAAAACAGCGTGCCGACGCGCGCCGAGCGTGCGACCAGTCCGTCCGCCTCGATCGTCTTCAGCACGGCGTTGCCGGCAGCCGTCGCAACCGGGTTGCCGGCGGTCGTCTGCAGCGCGAAGGCCGGCGCGTGGTCCATGATCTCCTTTGGGCCGACAACGGCCGAAAGCGGCAGGCCGCCGCCGATACCTTTACCGAAGACGACGAGATCGGGCGTCAATCCTTCGTGCTGGAAACAGTGCATCATGCCGCTGCGGGCCAGCCCGACCTTGACCTCGTCGACGACAATCTTGATGCCATGCCTGCGGCAACGTTCCTGCAACGCCTTGAGGAAGCCGGGCGGCGGCACGATCAGCCCGCCATCCGACATCAGCGGCTCGATGAATACTGCCGCGACCTGATGCGACGGACAGGTGGTCTCGAACTGGTAGTCGAGCAGCGAAAGTACGGCCTCGGCACTAAACTGCGGCCGGAACGGATCGGGGTAGGGGAGCAGCAGCAGGCCCGGCCTTGGCAGCGTGTGGGTCATGGCGGTATGGCCGCTGATGCCCATCGAGCCGGAGAGATTGCCGTGATAGGAGCCGATGAAGGAGATGAAGCGCGAGCGGCCTGTGGCAGCCTGCAGCACACGCACCGCGCAGTCATTGGCGTCCGATCCGGAATGGCCGAACCAGACACGCCGCTCACCGTCGCCCGGCGTGATCGCCAGCAGCCGCTCGGCCAGCGAAACCGCTGGTTCGTTGGGGTAGAGCAAGAGGCTGGCGCCGGCCATGTCGCGGATCGCCGCCTCTACCGCCGCGACGATGCCCGGATGGCCGTAACCGAGGATTGCCGGACCGGCTGAGCCGGACAGGTCGAGCAGCGAGCGGCCGCCTTCCTCGATCAGCCGGTTGCCCCGGCCGCCGACGACGCTCAGCGGCGAGAAACGCAGCTTGCCGATCTGGGCGATGGTTACCGCATCGCGCTCGCGCAGATTGCTCATGACGCCTTCTCCTTCTGCTGCGCGGGCAAGACGGCGGCCAGGCGGTTCGCCCATGCCTCGATGCCGGAGCGGCTCGACAACAGATCCTGCCGGATCTCGATGAGGACGGCGGCAATGCCGCGGTCGTCGCCGTGGATGGGCACGGCGTAGTCGGCGTCGCGGCTGATCACGTAAGGCACGTTCGCCGCGACATTGAGCGCTTCGTCGTGGCGCAGGCCGGCAAGGATCGTTTCACCGAAATCGCCGGCGCGATCGTAAAGCACGCCGGCATGCCAGGGCCTGGGAACCCCGAGGAAGACCGGCGTAAAACTATGGATCGTCGCGATCCGTGTCGGCCTGCCGCCCTTCGCCCGGCGGTCGAGGTGGGCGGCCACCCGGTCATGGAAAGGCGCGAACATGATTTCGGCGCGCCGTGCCCGCTCCCCCGGGTCGAGCCCGACATTGCCGGGAATGTCGGTGTCTTCGGACAGGTCAGGAATGCTGCCGCTCGTGCCCAGCGGCCGGTTGAGGTCGATCAGCAGCCGTGAATAGCCGCCGAGGAAGGCAGGTGCATCGAGCAGCACCGACAGACGGCGCGTCACTTCGGCGGCGCCGATATCCCAGGCGATGTGACGTTGCAGATGGCTGATATCGAGCCCCAGCTTTGCATACTCCGCCGGAATGTGGTTGGACGCATGCTCGCACAACAGCACGATGTCAGAGCGTCCATTTTCGGTGAGCACGTCGACGGCAGCCGGCCACTCATTCGCAAGCTTCGCAGCCATCAATAAAGCGTCCGGTAGAGGTCGCAAACAGCCACCGGATCGAGGCCGGCAAGGCGCTCGGTCTCGTGTCGCTTGAGCCCGACGAAGGTCTCGACGAACACCGGCGCGAACCACCCGGTGACGGTGCTGTCGGCGGTGAGCGCGTCGAGCGCCGCCGGCAGGGTTTCCGGCAGGCGCACCAGACCGAGCTTCTTGCGTTCCGCCTGGCTCATCAGCGTCGGGTCGCCGGTGACCAGCGGCGGCGTCGGTAGCTTGGCCTTCAGCCCTTCCAGCCCCGCGCGCACGATTGCGGCCAGCGACAGATAGGGATTGCCGGTGGCGTCGGCGGCCCGATATTCGATGTTGTATTGCGGCGCCGGATCGCGCCCGCCGATCGTCACCGTCGGGCAGATGCGCAGGCTAGCCTCGCGGTCGCGATCGGCAAGCCAGGTGTAGGACGAACTCCAGCTATGCGGCTTCAGCCGGTAATAGGACGACACGCTCGCCGCCGTCATGGCGGTGATCCCAGGCAGATGGCGCAGCACGCCGGCGCAGAAGGCGCCGGCCGGGCTGGAAAGACCGCCCGGTCGCGCCGGATCGTAGGTCACCGGCTTGCCGGCCTCGTCGACGAAGCTGAAATGGATGTGGACGCCGTTGCCGACAGCATCGGGCGCGGGTTTGGGTGTGAAGCTGGCGCGCCACCCGGCATTGCGCGCGACTTCGCGGGTGATCTCGCGGATAGCGACGGCGCGGTCGGCTGCGGCAAGCGCATTGGTTGGCTCGTGCGTCACCTCGAACTGCTCGTTGCCGAACTCGGCGATGACCACTTCGGGCGCGACGCCCGCTTCCTCCAGCGCCGCCATCAGATTTGGCGCAAAGGGATCGGCGCGGCGCAATGCGGCGAACGACAGTGAATGACCCGGCACGAAGCCGGCATCGGCGATGTGGAATTCATGTTCGAAGGCGGCGATGACGGAAAGCCCGGTTGCCGCCTTCAACTCCGCCAGCGCATCGCTGAGCATGGTTCGCGTGCAGCCGACCCAGGGGCTGCCGTCGAGTTCGACAATGTTTCCCGCGACCATGTCGAACGGCGTCACCGACCCGGTCAGCGCCGTGCGAAAACGTGCGTTGAGGTCAGGCACCAGTCGCACATCGCCGGACGAACCCCAGGGATTGGGATCGACGATAGAATTGAACGGGGTCAGCGACAAATTGGCTTGCAGCCAGCCGACGCCGGTGGCAGCGATCTTCTGCAGCCTGCTTTCGACGACGGAGCGGCCGCGCGTGATCGCTGAGAGATCGGTGGTGACGACGGCAACGAGCGGTTCGACGGTCGATGTCATGCGGCTTTTCCCAAGGCTTCGAAGCGGGCGGCGACGGTAGCGGTGTCGGTGATCCAGCAATAGCCGCCGAAGGCTTTCAGCGCATCGTCGTGGCGCTCTTGCGTGGCGGCGGCACAAGCATCCGACACGCAGGTGACGAGATAGCCGCGATCGGCGGCGTCGCGCACCGCCATGTCGACGCACTGGTCGGTCATGATGCCGGCAACGATGAGATAACGCACGCCGAGGTTTTTCAGGACATAATCGATGTTGGTCGAGTTGAAGACGCCCGACGAGGTCTTCGGCAGCATGATCTCGTCGCCGACCGGCGCCAGCGACGGCACCGGCAGGCCTGCCGGCCAGCTGGGCGCGATATGGATCGGCGTCAGCTTGTGGTCGAGCGAGCGATCGCGGCCGTCTTCCGTCAGGCTCTGTATGATGGTGTGGATCACCTCGACGCCATTGGCACGGGCAGCCGCCAGCAGCCGCTGCTGGTTGGGGATCGTCTGCGACGCCGTCTGCCGGTAGAAATAGTGGTCGGGGCCACGCTCCGGATGCGCCGGATCGGCGCCGGGCTCCAGCCAGACACGTTGCATGTCCACCAGCAGCAGCGCGGTTTCGCCGGCCCGGAACGGCTCGTTTCGTTTTGGCAATGCCTGCGTCATGCTTTCTGGTCCTGGTTTACTGATTTGGCCTGGGCTGATCTGGGTTGGGCTGATTTGGGCCCGGGCATCCTGCGCGCCGCGTTTTCTTCGGGGCCGGCACTGTCGAGGGTCACGGCATTGGCATGCCGTACCTCCTCCAATTTTTCGATGCGTTCGCGGGCGACATCACTCAGCGAGGCGACGATCTGGGCGACCAGCGCCTCCATCTGCGCCATCGCCGGCGCCAGCGTGTCATAGGGGGAGGCGACTTCCAGCGGGCTGACGATGGTGACCTCGGCGAGATCGGCGGTCGGCGACAGCCATTGGTCGGTGAACAGCACGATGCGCACGTCGCGCGCCGCCGCCTGCCTGGTGTAGTCGATGACGTCGAACTGGTAGCGGCGATAATCGAAAACGACGAGCACGTCGCGGCGGCCAAGGTCGGCCAGCGTGTCGAAGGCCTGTGCCGACAGCGTGCCGAGGTCGCGCACACCCGGCCTGAATTGCAGCATGTAGCCGGCGAGCATGCCGGCGATGTGGCGGCTGAAACGGCCGCCAAGCATGACCACCTCGCCCTTGGTCTCCATCAGCAAACGAGCGGCGCGCTCATAGCTCTGCAGCGGGGTCAGGCTGACGGATTTCTCGAGCGCGGCACCGACGGAGCCGAGATAGGCGAGGATGGCGCTGTCTTCCGCGCCTGTCGGCCGCTTGGCCTCCATCATCAGCAGCGGCGAATGCAGTCTGGCCTCGACTTCGGCCAGAAGCTTGGCCTGGAAGTCCGGAAAGCCATCATAGCCGAGCTTCACCACCAGCCTGACCACGGTTGGGTCACTGACGCCCGCGCGCCGGGCGAGTGACGAAGCGGTGCCGAGGCCAGAGGTCGGATAGTCGGTCAGAAGCAGCCGGACGATCTTTTCCTCAGACGGCGTCAGCGCAAGGTGCCCGCGCATCAGAACATCGCGTATCGCCATTGACCTCCCCAAAATTCGCGCTGGGCTTGCTCTGCCTCGTTGTGTCGAGTTTATTACAGAGATTTTAATTTCGGTCAACAATGAAGAGATATTGACATAGCGGGACGACTGGTCTTAGCTTTGTCACAAAGCAGCCAAGAGACTGTGGGGAACAGCCCATGCGGACTGGAAGCGACGTCATTGTCGTCGGCGCGGGTATCGTTGGATCGAGCGCGACCTATTACCTGGCTGCGTCCGGCGTGACGGTGACGCTTGTCGAGCAAACGCATCCCGCCGGCGGACCGTCCGGCAAGTCCTCGGCCCTGCTGCACGCCTTCTATCTCTTGCCGGAACTGTCACAGCTTGCCATTCGTGGCCGCGAGATCCTCGTATCATTGCCGGAGATATCGGGCGAGGGCCCTTTCGTCACCGAAATCGGCATGATGTGGGTCTGCGGCAACGACAATGAAGCGAGCTGGAAGGCCGCCGCCGAACGGATTCGCGGCGAGGGCGCATTGATCGAGACGCTGTCGCCGCAAGCTTTCGCCAACGCCGCGCCGGGCTTTGCACTGGCTAATGTCGCGCTGGCGCTATGGGAGCCGGAATACGGCTATGCCGACGCCTTCGGCGCAACCAATGCAATTGCCCGCGCCGCCAAGGCACGCGGTGCCAGGATCATGCGGGACACCCTCGTCGAACGGCTTGTGAAAGAGGGCGACCGCATCAGCGGCGTCGTGCTCGCCGATGGAACGGTGCTGAAGGCCGACGCCGTGGTGCTCGCCGCCGGGCCGTGGACACGCCGCCTGCTGGCGACGGTCGGCCTCGACCTGCCGCTGCATGTCGAGCGTCATCCGATGGCCGTGCTCGACGCAGCCGGAAAGGCGCGCCAGGTCATGCCTTTTGCCTGGTGTGACGACATCTCCTGCAATTATGCGCGGCCCGACGGTGACGGTGTCATCCTTGCCGGCAGCTGGGCCGGCGGCGGCACTGGCGTGCGCCACGAACAGGCCGGTCGTCCGCGTTTCGTCGACAATCCCGACGACTACATGGAAGGCGTCGAGGAATCAGAATCGGTCGAGATCCTCGAGACCTTCGCGGCGCGCGTGCCGGCGATGGCCGAGCTGGGCATCCGTCCCGGCTATGCCGGGCTATACGACATGAGCCCCGACGACCTGCCGGTGATCGGAGCCATGCCCGGCGTCGATGGTCTGTTCGTCTCTGCCGGCTCCTCCGGCCATGGTTTCAAGACTGGTCCGGCGGTCGGCGAAGCGGTGGCCAGGCTGGTCACCGAAGGCGCCCAGCCGATGCTGGCGCCGTTTTCGCCCAGCCGCTTCAAGGTCGCCTGATGGCATCGGCGGCGAGGGGCGAGACAAGCGCGTGGTCGTTCATGCCGGCCGCGTTCCGCAACGCCAGCGCCGATGCGCTCTGCATGGTGACGGTGCTGCTGCTGGCAGCGTTTATTGTCTTCTTCTTCGGTGGCGCCGCCATGCAGCGCGTCGTCACCTATGCCGCGATCATGCTGACGGCGGTGCTCGGCCTGCAGATCTTTTCCGGCAACAGCGGCATCGTCTCCTTCGGCCACGCCGCCTTTGTCGGCCTCGGCGCCTATGCCACCGGCATCCTGACCATGCCGGCGGCGCTGCAGCGCACTGCGTTGCGCGACCTGCCGCAGTTCCTCGCTGGTTATGAACTCTCTTTCTTCGCGGCGCTGGCCGTCGTGCTGATCCTTGCGGTCGTCATCGGCCTGCTGACCGGCACGCCGCTGCTCAGGTTGTCCGGATCGAGCGCATCTATCGCCACGCTCGCCATGTTGATCATCGTCTACACGCTGCTGGTTGCCGGGCGCGAGATCACCCGCGGCAGCCAGCCCTTTTACGGCGTGCCGCGCGAGGTCGGTCTGTGGACCGCCATCGGCGTCGCTTCGGTGGCACTGGTGATGGCGAGGCTCTTTCGGGAAACCGCCTTCGGCCTTGCCACCCGCGCCGCCGCCAATGACGAGCGTGGTGCGGCTGCCGTCGGCGTCGACCAGCGCACCTCGCGGCTGGCCGCCTGGGTGGTGGGCGCGGTCGCCGCCATGGCCGCCGGCGCCATGATGGCGCAGTTCCTCGGCGCGTTTTCGCCGCGCGATTTCTATTTCGACCTCGGCTTCACCTTGTTGGCCATGCTCATCGTCGGCGGCATGAACTCCTCGCTCGGCGCCTTTGCCGGCGTCGTCGTCACCATCGTGGTGATCGAGGTGGTGCGTCGTTTCGAAGGCGGCGGCGAGGTGTTCGGCCTGCATCTGCCGGTGCTGTTCGGCCTGACCCAGGGTGTGCTTGCCATTGCCATGATCCTGGTCATCTGGCGGCGGCCAACCGGCCTGTTCGGCGAGCGCGAGCTGAACCTTTTGCGCCGGCCCGGCCGCAAGGCCGCCACGGTTCCTGCTGCGCCGCTGCTTCATGCCGAGCGCGACCGGCTGGTCGCCGACCATCTGTCGCGGCGCTATGCCGGTGTCATCGCCGTCGACGACGTCACGCTCGCCTTCGACACCGACAGCATCACCGGCATCATCGGCCCGAACGGCGCCGGCAAGACCACACTGCTCAACATGCTGGCCGGCGACGTCAAGCCGAGCGCCGGCATGGTGTCTATCGGCGGTTTGGTGAGGCAGGCCTCGGCCTTTCGCTTCGCCCGCTCCGGCGTTGCCCGCACTTTCCAGAACATCCGCGTCTTCGCGCAAATGACCGTGCTGGAAAATGTTGTGGTCGCCGCCCGCTCGGTCGAGCCCGATCTTGCCAATGCCGAGGCGGCGGCGATGCGCGAGCTTTCGCGCATGGGGCTGGAGAAATTTGCCGATCAACCCGCCGCCAGGCTCGCCTACGGCCAGCGCCGCCGGCTGGAGGTGGCGCGTGCGCTGGCGCTGAAGCCGCGCTTCCTGCTGCTCGACGAGCCCGCCGCCGGCATGAACGCGGTCGAGACCGCCGAGCTGGTTTCCATCCTCTCGGCCGTCCGCGCCGAGCGCCGCATCGGCGTCGTCCTGATCGAGCACGACATGCGGCTGGTGATGAACCTGTGCGAACGCATCGTCGTCATCGACCATGGCCGCGTCATCGCCGACGGCACGCCGGCCGAGGTGCAGAACAACCCTGCCGTCGTCGCCGCCTATCTCGGCAGCCGCACCGCCCGCGCCAAGACAGGACAAGAGACGCCCGCCAGCGAAACGCCCGCAAGTGAAACCGCATGAACCGTGTAGCCAACGACAATAAATCCAGAAGGAGAACCGACATGCCAAAGCTCTATCGCCTCCGCCGCGCCGCCCTCTATGCGGCGGTGTTCGGCATGACCCTCGCCCTCGTTTCCAAGGCTTCAGCCGAGGAGATCATCATTGGCGCCGCGACGGCGCAGACCGGTGGTCTTGCTCCCTACGACCAGCCGGCACTCGCCGGCCTGCGCATGGCGCTCGACGAACTCAACGCCATGGGTGGGCTTGGCGGCAAATACACCGCCAAGCTGATCATCAAGGACACCCGATCCGATACGGCGCAGACCGCCACCGTCGCCCAGGAATTGATCGACGCCGGCGCCAAGATCATGATCACGCCTTGCGACGCCGATCCCTCGATCTCGGCCGGCCAGCTCACCCAGCCGCTCGGTATTCCGACATTGACGCTTTGCGGCTCCGCCCCGGTGCTCACCGCCGCGGTCGGCGACGTCATGTTCGGCACCTATCCAGCCGACAATGTGCAGGCGACCGCGGTCGCCAACTTCGCCATCGCCGAAGGCAAGAAGAAGGTCTATCTCCTGACCTCGCCGGACTCCACCTACACCGCCAACCTGCCCGAGTATTTCGGCAAGGTGTTTGAGAAGAAAGGCGGCGCCGTCGTTGGCCGCGGTACTTTCACCATGGGCCAGCCGGACTTTTCCGCCGAGATCACCAACATCAAGAGCCTTGCCGACCAGCCGGACCTGATCATGACCGCCGCCTATGAGCCTGATTTTCCGGCCTTCATCCAGCAATTGCGCGGTGCCGGCGTCACCGTTCCGGTCTATGGCGCCGACGCCATCGGCACGCCGACCGTCAAGGGGTTGGGCAAGCTGGTCGACGGCGTCGTCTATACGGCAGCCGGCTATGCCGAGCCGGGCAGCAAGCTGGAGGCTTTCAACACCGCCTTCGCCAAATATGCCGGCCACGCGCCGGAATCGACCTATGAGGTGAACGGCTACGAGATCGGGCTGATCCTCGACCAGGCGGTCAAGACGGCCGGCTCGGACGATCCGAAGGCGATCCGCGACGCCATTGCCGGCCTCAAGGACTTTGACGGCATCACCGGCAAGATCACCTATGCCGGCACCGACGGCATGCCGCTGCGGCCGGTGGCGCTGATGCGTTATGAAGGCGGCGAGGGCAAGCATATCCAGACCATGATTCCCGACGCCGCCGACGTCCCGGCGCCGTGACATTATGCTGAGCGTCGAAGCCCTGAAGATCCGCTACGGCGAGGTCGAGGCGGTGCGCCGCGTCGACCTCGCCGTCGGCAGCGGCGAGATCATCGCGCTGGTCGGCGCCAATGGCGCCGGCAAGAGCTCGACGCTCGGCGCCATTGCCGGGCTGGTGCCGGCCGTCTCGGGGAAAGTGGTCTTCGACGGCGTCGATATCACCGGCCTGGCGCCTGAGGCGATCGCCCGCAAGGGCGTATCGCTGGTGCCGGAAGGCCGGCGCATCTTTGCCGGCCTGACCGTGGCCGACAATCTGCGTCTCGGCGGTGCGATGCACCTGCCGGCGGTGGAGGCGAGGGCCCGCGAACAGGAGATGCTGGAGTTGTTTCCGATTTTGCGGCGCTACCACCGCGTCAAGGGCGGCAATCTCTCCGGCGGCGAGCAGCAGATGCTGGCGATCGCTCGCGCATTGATGGGCAAGCCGCGCATGGTGCTGCTTGACGAACCGTCGCTCGGCCTTGCCCCGCAATTGATCGACACGGTCTTCGACCTGATCGCCGAACTGCGCCGCAGCGGGCTGACCATCCTTCTCGTCGAGCAGAACGTGGCGCTGGCGCTGGAGGTCGCCGACCGCGCCATCGTGCTTGCCAATGGCGAGGTGGTGCTATCGGGCACCGCCAAGGAACTCGCCACCTCGGACCTCGTCCGCCAAGCCTATCTCGGAGCCTGAGCCATGATCGCGCAGCAGGTCATCAATGCGGTGAGCCTCGGCGGCGTCTATGCGCTGCTGGCACTTGGTTTGGCGATCGTCTTTTCCATCGTCGGCCTGATCAATTTCGCCCATGGCGAGCTGATGACATTGTCGGGCTATGCCTTGCTTGCCGCGCTGGTTTTCGGTCTGCCGTTTCCAGCGGCGGTGCTCGTCGCCGTCTCCTGCGGCGCGCTCGCAGCGGTTGCCATGGAGCGTGTTGCCTTTCGCCCGATGCGCGGCGCCAGCGTCACCAGCCTGCTTCTGACCAGCTTCGCCGTTTCGAGCCTGCTGAAGGTCGTCTTCCAGAACGGCATCTCGGCTCGGCCGCAGCCGGTCGCCATGCCCGGATGGATGACCGGCGCCTTCTCGTTCGGCGACTTCACCATCGGCGTTGGCCCGAGCATCTCCATCGTTGTCTCGGCCCTGGCCTTGATTGCGCTGGAACTCTTCCTGCGCCGCACGGTGACTGGCACCGCCATGCGCGCCGCGGCCGAGGATTTCAACGTCGTCCGCCTGATGGGCATCCCGGCCAGCCGCATCATCGCCACCGCCTTTTTGCTTTCCGGCCTGCTCGCCGGACTGGCGGCGATGCTGTGGGTGGCGCAGCGCGCCTCCGTCGACCCGCTGATGGGCTTTACCCCAGTGCTGAAGGCGTTCATCGCCGCCGTCGTCGGCGGGTTGGGCAGCCTGCCCGGTGCTGTCGCTGGCGGCTTCCTGCTCGGCATCATCGAAGTGTTGCTGCAGGCGACGCTGCCGGCGGCGGTCGCACCCTACCGCGACGCCATCGTGCTATCGGGCGTCATCGCCGTGCTGCTGGTGCGGCCGCAAGGCCTGATCCCGGCGGTTCGCGTGCAGCGGAGCTAGAGCATGATCCCGAAAAGTGGGAACCGGTTTTCGGAAAAGATCATGCAACAATAAGAAGGTACTATGTACACGAAACCCGAATTCGCACCGCTGTCGCTGGACGAGGTGTTTGGCCTGTTCGAGGCGGCGGCCTTCGCCACGGTGGTGACATCGGGACCACAGGGGATCGTCGCATCGCATCTGCCCTTCGTGCTCGACCGCGAGCGGGGAGCGAACGGCACGCTGGTGTCGCATCTGGCCCGGCAGAACCCGCACAGCGCGCTGATCGCCGCGGGCAGGGAGACGATGGCAATCTTCCACGGACCGCATGGCTATATCTCGCCATCCTGGTATCCGCGCAACCCGGTGCGCGACAGCGCGCCGACCTGGAATTTCGCCGTCGTCCATTGCCATGGCCGGCCGTTTCAGCTCGACGATCACGCCACCGCCCGGCATCTGCAGCGGCTTGTCGACGTGCTGGAAAAGGACCGCGACGATCGCTGGCGCATACGCGAACTCGGGCCGGGCGGCATGCAGCGGCGCATCCCGCATATTCTGGGTTTCGACCTGCCGATCGAACGGCTCGAGGCCAAGTTCGAGATGGGCCAGGACGAACGGCTCTACGATACCAATGCCGCGATTGGCAGGCTTGAGGAAAGCGATCCGGCGCTGGCGACGATGATGAAGATGCACAACGCGCATCGCAAGGACTGACCGTTGCAGCAATGCGGGCAAGGACAAAATGATCCCCAATCTCAACATCGTCCCCTTCGTCAGCGTCGACCACATGATGAAGCTGGTGCTGAGGATCGGCGTCGAGCGTTTCCTCACCGAGCTCGCATTCTATATCGAGGACGATTTCCGCCGCTGGGAGGCCTTCGACAAGTCGCCGCGCCTCGCCTCGCACAGCGCCGAGGGCGTCATCGAGCTGATGCCGACCAGCGACGGCGAGGTCTATGGCTTCAAATATGTCAATGGCCATCCGAAGAACATGCGCGAAGGCCGCCAGACGGTGACCGCCTTCGGCATGCTCGCCGATGTCCACAACGGCTACCCGGTGCTTTTGTCGGAAATGACGATCCTGACCGCGCTGCGCACCGCGGCGATGTCGGCGCTGGCGGCCAAACATCTGGCGCCGGCCGGTGCGAACTGCATGGCGCTGATCGGCAACGGCGCCCAGGCCGAATTCCAGGCGCTGGCCTTCAAGGCCTTGCTCGGTGTGCGCGAATTGCGCTTCTACGACATCGACCGCACGGCGACGGAAAAATGCATCCGCAATCTCGCCGGGCTGGGCTTCGACATGGTCGCCTGCCGCTCTACCGAAGAGGCCGTCGAGGGAGCCGGGATCATCACCACCGTCACCGCCGACAAGCAGTATGCGACCATCCTCACCGACAACATGGTCGGCTCGGGCGTCCACATCAACGCCGTCGGTGGCGATTGCCCTGGCAAAACCGAACTGCATCGCGACATCCTGCTGCGCTCCGAGATCTTCGTCGAATATCCGCCGCAGACCCGCATCGAGGGCGAGATCCAGCAGCTTCTACCCGATCATCCGGTGACCGAGCTGTGGCGGGTCATCACCGGCGTGGCTGAAGGCCGCCGCGATGCCAGCCAGATCACGCTGTTCGATTCCGTCGGCTTCGCCATCGAGGATTTCTCGGCGCTGCGCTATGTCAGGGACCAGTTGCCATCGACCGGCCTCTACCAGCAACTCGACATGCTGGCCGACCCAGACGAGCCGCGCGACCTGTTCGGGATGCTGTTGAGGGCGGCATCGGCGAAGACTGCGCAGGTGGCGTTGTAGCGCCGGTGGGCGGCACTCAAAATTGTCGATGTCGGCGCCGCCCCTCATCGCCCTGCCGGGCACTTCTCCCCGTATAGTGACGGGAGAAGGGCGCTATCGCCAAGGATTTCGCCAATCTCCAGCGTTGCAGAAAGGGAGCCGAGGCCGCGGCCAGCTTCCCTTCTCCCCGTCACTATACGGGGAGAGAAGCCGGCAGGCGGATAAGGGGCAGCGCAAACATCAAGCCATTCCCCGCCCCAGGGGTGACAGCAGCAGACAAATCCCGTATACTCACATAAAGATGTCTTTATGTCGCTTAAGCGCGACCGTCGCCCTGAGGACGAAATATGTCGCAAAACCCAACATCGCTGGACGAACTGTTCGGCCCCGTTGCGGCCAAGCCCGACGGTTCGGAAGTGCTTGCTGCACTGACGGCGGCGGCGCGCGAACGCATCCTCATCCTCGATGGCGCCATGGGCACGCAGATCCAGGGCCTGGGCTTCGACGAGAACCATTTCCGTGGCGACAAATTCGCCGAGTGCGCCTGCCATCAGCAGGGCAACAACGACCTGCTGATCCTGACGCAGCCCAAGGCGATCGAGGAGATTCACTATCAATACGCCATCGCCGGGGCGGACATTCTTGAAACCAACACCTTCTCCTCGACCTCCATCGCCCAGGCTGATTACGGCATGGAGGACGCGGTCTACGCTCTGAACCGCGACGGTGCACGGCTGGTGCGCAGGGCAGCGGCAAGGGCCGAGCAGGAGGACGGCAAGCGTCGTTTCGTCGCCGGTGCGCTGGGGCCGACCAACCGCACCGCCTCGATGTCGCCTGACGTCAACAATCCCGGTTACCGCGCCGTGACGTTCGACGAATTGCGCCTTGCCTATGGCGAGCAGCTGCGCGGTCTCATCGACGGCGGCGCCGACATCATCCTGATCGAGACCATATTTGATACGCTGAACGCCAAGGCGGCAATCTTCGCGGCAGAAGAGATCTTCATCGAGAAGGACGTGCGTCTGCCGGTGATGATTTCCGGCACGATAACCGACCTGTCCGGTCGCACCCTGTCGGGCCAGACGCCGACGGCTTTCTGGCATTCGGTCCGCCACGCCAACCCGTTCACGATAGGCCTCAATTGCGCGCTGGGCGCCAAGGCCATGCGCGCGCATCTGGACGAAATATCCGGCGTCGCCGACACCTTTGTTTGCGCCTATCCGAATGCCGGCCTGCCCAATGAATTCGGCCAATATGACGAAAGCCCGGAGTTCATGGCCGCGCAGATCGAGGATTTCGCCCGCGACGGCCTGGTCAATATCGTCGGTGGCTGCTGCGGCTCGACGCCCGACCACATCCGCGCCATCGCACAGGCCGTGAAGAAATATCCGCCGCGCGCTGTTCCCGACATCGAGCCGAAGATGCGCCTTTCGGGGCTTGAGCCGTTCACGCTGACCGACGAGATTCCGTTCGTCAATGTCGGCGAGCGCACCAATGTCACCGGCTCGGCGAAATTCAGGAAGCTGATCACCGCGGGCGACTATGCCGCCGCGCTCGAAATCGCCCGCGACCAGGTCGCCAATGGCGCGCAGATCATCGACATCAACATGGACGAAGGCCTGATCGATTCGAAGCAGGCAATGGTCTGTTATCTCAACCTGATCGCCGCCGAGCCGGACATCGCCCGCGTTCCCGTAATGATCGACAGTTCCAAATGGGAGATCATCGAAGCCGGCCTGAAATGCGTGCAGGGCAAGCCGCTGGTCAATTCCATCTCGATGAAGGAGGGCGAGGAGGCTTTTCTGCACCATGCGAAGCTCGTCCGCGCATATGGCGCGGCGGTGGTCGTCATGGCCTTCGATGAGGACGGCCAGGCCGACACCCAGGCGCGCAAGGTCGAAATCTGCACCCGCGCCTACAGACTGTTGACCGAGCAGGCCGGATTCCCGCCCGAGGACATCGTTTTCGACCCGAACATCTTTGCCATCGCCACCGGCATCGATGAGCACAACAATTACGGCGTCGACTTCATCGAAGCCGCCAGGCAGATCACCGCAACGCTTCCGCATGTCCACATATCGGGCGGCGTGTCGAACCTCTCCTTCTCGTTTCGCGGCAACGAGCCGGTGCGCGAGGCCATGCATGCCGTGTTCCTCTACCATGCCATCCAGGCCGGCATGGACATGGGCATCGTCAACGCCGGACAGCTTGCCGTCTATGACACCATCGATCCGGAACTGCGCGAAGCCTGCGAGGACGTCGTCAACAACCGCCAGCCGAAGGGCGGCGGCAGCGCGACCGAACGCCTGCTGGAACTCGCCGAACGTTTTAGGGGCACGGCGGGCAAGGAAGCGCAGGAACGCGATCTCGCCTGGCGCGACTGGCCGGTCGAGCAGCGCATTTCGCACGCACTGGTCAACGGCATCACCGAATTCATCGACCAGGACACAGACGAGGCGCGGCGCGCCGCCGAGCGTCCGCTGCATGTCATCGAAGGTCCGCTGATGGCCGGCATGAATGTCGTCGGCGATCTGTTCGGCGCGGGAAAGATGTTCCTGCCGCAAGTGGTGAAATCCGCCCGCGTCATGAAGCAGGCCGTCGCCGGCCTGCTGCCGCACATGGAGGCGGAGAAGCTGGCGAATGCCGCCAAAGGCGTCGACACCGGCGAGCGCCAGACCGCCGGCAAGATCCTGATGGCGACGGTGAAGGGCGATGTCCACGACATCGGCAAGAACATCGTCGGCGTGGTTCTGGCCTGCAACAATTACGAGATCATCGACCTCGGCGTCATGGTGCCGGCGGCAAAGATCCTGCAGACGGCGCGCGAGCTAAAGGTCGACATCATCGGCCTGTCCGGCCTGATCACGCCCTCGCTCGACGAGATGGCGCACATGGCCGCCGAGATGGAGCGCGAGGGTTTTGACATTCCGCTGTTGATCGGCGGTGCTACGACCAGCCGCGTGCATACCGCAGTAAAGATCCATCCGCGCTATATCAGTGGGCAGACCGTCTATGTCGCCGATGCCAGCCGCGCGGTCGGCGTGGTGTCGGCACTTTTGTCGAACGAGACCAGGGGCGGTTATGTCGACAACGTTCGCGCCGAATACAAGAAGGTCGCCGATGCGCATGCGCGCAGCGAAGCCGACAAGCAGCGCCTGCCGCTGGCCAAGGCGCGTGCCAACGCCCACCGGATCGACTGGTCGGCCTACGCGCCGCCAAAACCGTCCTTCCTCGGCCTGAAAACCTTCGAAGCCTGGGATTTGGCCGAGCTCGCGCGCTATATCGACTGGACGCCCTTCTTCCAGACCTGGGAGCTGAAGGGGCGTTTTCCCAAAATCCTCGACGACGAGGCGCAAGGGCCGGCGGCACGCCAGCTCTTCGAGGACGCCCAGGCGATGCTGAAAATGATCATCGCGGAAAAATGGTTCGCGCCGAGGGGCGTCATCGGCTTCTGGCCAGCGAATACCGTCGGCGACGACATCAGGCTGTTCACCGATGATGCCAGGTCGCAGGAACTGGCGACCTTCTTCACGCTGCGCCAGCAGCTGACCAAGCGGGACGGCAAGGCGAACGTCGCGCTAGCGGATTTCGTCGCGCCATTGGACAGCGGCAGGGCCGACTATCTCGGCGGCTTCATCGTCACCGCCGGCATCGAGGAATCGGCGATCGCCGAGCGCTTCGAACGGGCCAACGACGACTACTCGTCGATCATGGTCAAGGCGCTGGCCGACCGTTTCGCCGAGGCCTTCGCCGAGCGCCTGCACGAACGCGTGCGCAAGGATTTTTGGGCCTATGCGCCGGATGAGGACATGACGCCGGACGACCTGATCGGCGAACCCTATCGGGGCATTCGCCCGGCGCCCGGCTATCCGGCGCAGCCCGACCACACCGAGAAAGCGACGCTGTTCCGCCTGCTCGACGGCGAGCGCAACGCCGGCGTCAGCCTGACCGAGAGCTTTGCGATGTGGCCCGGCTCCTCCGTGTCCGGCATCTACCTGTCGCATCCCGAAAGCTATTATTTCGGCGTGGCCAAGGTCGAACGCGACCAGGTCGAGGACTATGCGCGCCGCAAGGCCATGCCGCTCGCCGAGGTCGAGCGCTGGCTCGGCCCTATACTCAACTATGTGCCGACCCCCTTCGCCGAAGCCGCGCAGTAAGGCAGCAGCTTTTGACCTGGCCATCGCGGCCGATGACCAGGTGCGTCGCTTCGAGAGCAACGGCCTGGCCCGCTCATCATGCGATGAAAGGAGAGCCCTATGCAGACCCCGACTGCAGAAGAAACGGAAATCCGCAAAGGTCTGGATGATTTGGTGCAGGCATTGCGGGCCAAGGACATAGAAGCCCTGATGGCACACTATGCCGCGGATACTGTCGTATTCGACATCAGGCCGCCGCTGCGGATCGATAGCGCCGATGCCTACCGAAAGAATTTCGAGGCGTGGTTTGCCTCGGTTGACGGCCCGATTGATTATGAGATGCACGAGCTGCTCGTCACGGTCAGGGACAACGTGGCGTTCTGCCATGGTCTGTGCCACGTCAGAAGCAAAAGAACCAACGGCGAGAAGTCCGACTATTGGGTGCGGGTGACGTCGGGTTTGCGCAAGATGAGCGACCGCTGGATGATCACGCACGAACACATATCCATGCCGATCGATCTCCGGACAATGCAGGCACAGCCGGAGTTTCAGTCGTAGCTCCGCGGACGTTTCGCACGACAACAAATTTCTTCCGGCGCTGCCCGTCGACCGACCTCGCCAAGAGGCTTGCCGAATTCGCTGACCAATCGATCAGCCCCGGTGGTGCACCGTACCGCCACGGATTGACGCGCGACACTTTAGCTGCAAGGTATATTAACGTTCTGTTTACCATATATATTGGTCTCGGCAGGGACTTGAGGGGGCAATTTGGAACCGTTTCTGGGCGCGAACCGCCTTAATTGGGATGATCGAGCCGAGCTGCATTCGACCGACACAACGGGCAGCTACCACATAGAAAATGTACTGGCTGGCGGATCCAATCTCTATGAGCTGGAAACGCGCGAGGTCGGTGACATTGTCGGCAAGGATATCGTCCATCTGCAATGCCATATCGGGCTCGACACAATCAGCTTGAAGAATCTGGGCGCCGGCAGCGTAACCGGCCTCGACTTTTCACCGACGGCGATCGCAGCGGCGCGGGATTTCGCTGCAAAGGCAGGCACTGACGTGCGCTTCGTGGAGGCGCCACTGTTCGAGGCAGTCGAAGCGCTTGGCCGGACCTTTGACATCGCTTACGTTACCTGGGGTTCGGTAAACTGGCTTGACGACGTGTTCCGCTGGGCGCGGGTGGTTGCCGATCTGCTGCGGCCCGGCGGCCGGCTCTATCTCGCCGAGGGCCATCCGTTGATGTTCCAGTGTGACCGCAAGGCTGCGGCGCTGGAGTTCAAGCATGACTGGCGAACGCCAATAGCTCGACCACTCGCATGGAACGAAGAACTCACCTATACCGGCGACGACCGCATCTTGAAACATCCGCGCTACTATGAGTGGATTCATCCGGTCAGCGACGTGGTGAACGCGCTGATTTCAGCTGGGCTGACGCTGGATTTTCTCAATGAGCACGACACGGTTTCATGGCAGCACTTTTCATTTGCCGTGAGAGCCGGCAAGGATATGTACGGCCTGCCGGAGAACTCTCCCAAGATCCCAATGGCCTATTCCATTGGCGCGACGAAACGTAGCGTCGGCAAGATACCCTACCTGGTTACCGCCAAGGCGATTGAGGGCCACTAATGCATGTCGCGCAAAAACATGCCCTCGGGCTTGAACCGAGGGTGTGCGGCGGTTTTGCGATAACGACATGCATCAAACAAAACCTGAAGCGTCGCATCAATCCATTCAGCCGCGACGCGCTTTAAGTCGTCAGCCGGAGCCGCAGGTCCGTGTCAGCCACTCCGGCCACCTCGGGCGGTTGGAGGGTGCAAAAATTTTTAGGGCCCGTGAAGGTCAAAATTAAACATTGATAGCTAATATACCTTGGTCAGGTTGGCCCAGAACCTGAATAGTATCTGAGGAATCGCCTATTGGCTCCTTTCCGCGCTAGGTTCGGCGGTATCAAGAAGGCCGTTTTCTCGTCGGCAAATATCCCGGCGGCAATGGCGGTGATCGTTATTGCCGTTGGCGCAGCGTTCGCGGACCACCAGAACAAAGTCGTCTCGGATCAAGCCGCCCGAGCGGATGTCCTGGCCAAGGTCAATCTTATCCGCGCCAAGCTTGAAGGCAACATCAACGGAAACCTTCAACTGGTGCAGGGACTGGTCGCGGCGGTCGTGACTGAGCCCTATATGGGACAGCAGCGCTTCGCCTCGCTGGCGAGCAACCTGTTTGGCAGGGGCTCGCAATTGAAGAATATTGCCGGCGCGCCCGATCTGGTCATTTCTCTGATGTACCCGATGAAGGGCAACGACAAGGCGATAGGCCTCGATTACCGCAAGGACGAGCGGCAGCGTCTGGCCGCGCTAAGGGCGCGAGACGAGCGCGAGCTAGTTCTTGCCGGTCCCGTCGACTTGAGGCAGGGAGGGCAGGGCTTCGTCGGCCGAATTCCGGTCTTTGTACGCAGTGCGGGCAACACCGAAAGGTTCTGGGGCATCATTTCGGCCGTTGTCGACGTTCAGCGCCTTTATAAGGCGAGCGGCCTGCTTGACGATGATCTCGGGATTGACGTAGCGCTGATCGGTAAGGACGCCCTCGGTCCAGGCGGAGAGCAATTCTTCGGCAATGAGCGCGTCGCCAAAAGCAATCCGGTGACAGCCGACGTCCTGCTTCCGTCCGGTTCGTGGCGGATCGCAGCCATTCCCAAAAACGGCTGGCCTTCGACGCCCGACAACGCGTGGTTCTTGCGCGCCATCATGGCGGTGGCCGGGGCGCTGGTTGTGATCCCATTCCTGATTACGGGTCGCCTGATTGGCGAGAGACAGCGCAACTATGCGGAACTGAGTCGATTGTCGAGGCGCCTGGAGCTCGCTCTGGAAGCATCGGCTATTGGCGTTTGGGAACACGATCTCGCGACCAACGAACTGGCGTGGGACGAACGCGTCAATGAAATATACGGCAAACCAGCTGGGGAGCACCGCGGCTACCTGGACTGGGCGGGAGCAATCCACCCGGATGATTTGGCTGGCGCCAACGCCGATTTCGACCGCGCGATGGCCGACGGCGGGCCATATTTGTCGGAATACCGGATTATTCGGCCGGATGGTGAGATTCGCCATGTCCGATCCAAGGCGATAATTTACCGGGCCGCAGACGACACCCCAAAAATGATTGGCGCCGAATGGGATGTGACAGCCGATGTCCTGTTGAACAAGGACTTGGTTCGCGCAAAACAGCTTTCCGAGTCGAAAAATGCAGAACTCGAGTCGGCCAAGGAGCGCATAGAGCACATTGCGCTCCACGATTCGCTGACCGGTTTGCCCAACCGGCGTTACCTTGACCAGGTGCTGGAAGATTACGCGGCAAACGCCAGGCGGACCGGCGGGTATGCGGCACTGCTCCACATAGATCTGGATCGGTTCAAGCATATCAACGATACGCTTGGCCACGCCGCAGGCGACGCAATGCTTGTTCACGCCTCGACCGTCCTCCGATCCAAGGTCGATGGCGAGGGATTCGTCGCTCGGATCGGAGGAGACGAATTCATCGTCCTGTGCGTGGTGCATGACGATATCGAGCAACTGGCGCTGCTCGCTGACCGCGTCATCAGCCAGATGCGGGAACCGGTCTACTATCAGGGCCATCGATGCCGTTTTGGCGTGAGCGTGGGAATTGCAGTCGACAACGGAAAAGATGTCGAAGCCAAACACCTGCTGGTCAACGCTGACATCGCGCTTTATCGAGCAAAGAGTCGTGGGCGCAATCGATACGAGTTCTTCACCGAGGCGATGCAAAGCGAGATCGTCGAGACAAAACGGATTGCCGACGAAATTCTCGGCGGCCTTGAGCGCAACGAGTTCATTCCCTTCTACCAGCCGCAATTTGACGCAAAAACCCTTGAAATTGTTGGGGTTGAGGCGCTGGCGCGATGGCGGCATCCGGAGAAGGGCATTTTGGCGCCCGACGTCTTCCTCAGGATTGCGGAAGAATTGAATGTCGTCTCGATCATCGATCGAAACATATTGGAGCAATCGCTTTTGGATCTCGAAGGGTGGACTGCTGCGAATCTTCACATTCCGCGGGTGTCAGTCAACGTTTCGGCACGCCGCCTTCAGGATGAGGAACTCATAAAGAGTCTTCGGGAACTAAATATCAAGAAGGGAACAGTTGCCTTCGAGCTCGTTGAGTCAATTTTCCTCGACGAAAATGATGATTTTGTCACCTGGAATCTTGAGCAGATAAAAGACCTCGGCATTGACATAGAAATAGACGATTTTGGCACGGGCTACGCCTCTATAGTCAGCTTGCTCAAGCTGCAGCCTCGCCGGTTGAAGATAGACCGCCAACTGGTCATTCCAATTGTCAAATCGCCGCAACGAAGGCAGGTCGTCTCATCGATCATTGAAATCGGCAAATCCCTGGGTATCGAGGTCGTAGCCGAGGGTGTCGAGACGATGGAGCACGCACAGACACTCAAGAGCTTGGGCTGCGACATACTGCAGGGTTATGCCTTCGGGCATGCGTTGGATGCCGACGGACTAAAGGCCTTCGTTCGATCTCGGCGTCTGCGCACGGAACGGGTTTTGGATGAACCGCTCCGGTTGGGTAGAGTATAAGCGCATACGCCTCACGTCATAGAGTAGCGCTACGCTTGAGTCTTGGGATTTGGAGATTGGCCGATCACGGCAGCGAAGTTCTGGGGGCCTATGCACCCGATGAGACCTGGCCCCGGACAAGCTGATCGGCGACCCCTATCTCGGCATCGGCCCGGCACGGAGGCAGTACGAAACGCACAATGGCAGCCTTGGCGGTTGTCCAGGCAATGGCGCGGATATGTCGGCAGACGATCGATGATCTATCGGATTGACTGGGGACTTGTCGCGATGCTGCTCGCCGGTTGCGAAGGGGCGCTGTCCTTCATCATTAGGGGGATGTGAAATGTCCGGCTCTTCTGCAAGACGTCGTTGCCGATCGCACCGCAATCGGCAGCGGCCGGCGAAGCAGGCCGAAGTGCACTTGTCACTGACCAGGGAACGATATCGGCCCCCATGTGTTAGAAATCCATGGACACTTTGGAACCCCAGGGCCACGGGACGGTGGCCGACATTTTGACATCGGAAGTTGCCAATGCCAGGCAGCGCATCCACCGGACCGAGCTCGCGCTTCAACGTACTGAAGAAATGCTGGCCGAGAACCTCGCGCTGCGCAACAGGATACGAACTGCGGTCGAGGCCGCAGACCGCTTGGTGAAGATCGATCCCCCCAGCTTTGAAGGACGTCGCGCGGGTTGAACTGGGCCGGCGTTTGATTCGTCGCGCCCTTCAGGACACCGGCGCCACCACTCTCGCTCCAGAACTTTGCCAACCACATCTACGTCTGGGCTGCACGCTCGCGAACAGCCGGAACCAACGGCGACCACAAGCGGTTTACCAATCAAAGGGACCGCAATGGATTCGGAATAATGGAACTTTTTTATACGGAACTGGCGCGAGCCCGACAGCGGCTTAATCGGGCCGAGCGCTCCCTTGAGCGTGCGAACGAGATGCTGGATGATGACTGCGGTGTCGGCATCAATATCGCGCTGTGCAGCAGGATACGGGCTGCGCAACAGCGCGTAATTGAGGCCAGATCGCGGTTGACGAAGATCGATCCCACCAGCGCTGACGGAGTTCGCACGGGTTGATCCGGCCCGACGACGTGCCGCCTCGGGCATATAGGACGATCGGTTCGGCACTCCGGCGGTCGCGCACCAAGCAAGCCAACGCACTGCTTGAGGCGACGCGTTCGGTCTTAAGGCCAACCATTTTTGCTTGGCGATCTCAACGAATGGCGGGTGCACAGCAGATCCTCGTTGCTGGCGCTACTGCCGCATTTTGGTCCAATTCACACCGTGCTGTCCAGTTTCCCTTCGCGTTTCCCTTTGCTTGCGCTCGATCGGATCCTGGCCAAACCACCAAGTCTGATCTCCAGCCTCGAAGTGCACCATACATCGCTATCTCGGATCGCCTCCGATCATCTACTGATCATGGCACGATTAAATCTCCAGGGGATTCGACAGCTACATTTGCAACCAGATTACCTTTGAAGGGTTCTTGCTACGATTTTGAGCAAGGCCGGGTTTCTATCGCTAAAGGGTAGGAATTTTATGGAAGTACCCATTACGCGGATTGCACAGGACAACATCAAAGCAGGCAAGAGCGGCTTGCTGCTGGTCCCGGACAATTATGACGCCTTCGCCGGGCGCGTTCTGGCGGCAAGGAGTGCCGTTCGCAGTCTCGATCTCATGTACTACCTTTGGCACGATGACCACACTGGCCGCTTGCTCTTGCAGGAAGTTTTCCGGGCCGCTGAGCGCGGCGTGCGAGTTCGCATGCTCCTTGATGACGCCAATCCGCGAAAAAACGATGCGGCCTATCTGGCCTTGAGCAATCATCCAAACATCGAGTTGAAGTTGTTTAATCCGAGCGGCGTCAGGCAACGCAGCGTCATGCGCGCTGTGGAAATTGTATTGCGACTATTTGCGTTGACCCGGAGGATGCACAACAAGGCATGGATCGCTGACGACAACGTTGCTATCGTAGGCGGGCGCAACGTTGGCGATGCCTATTTCGACGCAGCAGAAACCAATTTTCGCGACTTAGACGTGCTGCTCCTCGGTCCTGCCGTGCAGCAAACCGTCGAAATATTTGAGGCATTCTGGGCTTGCGAGGACGCGAAATCAATCAGTGTCCTGGGTCCAGCCGCGGGGAACGAGCATTCCGATTTGTTTTCAGGAAGCGATCTCGAAACCGAATCAATGCTTTTGAACGGGATCGGTGACCGAGGGTCCATCGCAGAGTTCATCGCGGCCAGCAACGACGTGCATTGGGTGGATCGAGTTCGGGTGATTTCCGATCCTCCAGAGAAGGTGAGAGGTTGGAGACGTCGCAGCTGGCTTACCAAGGAGTTGCTTCCCCTCATAAAGTCGGCGCGCAACAATCTGGAAATTGTATCTCCCTATTTCATCCCTGGCAAAAGGGGCTCCGCGGTCCTGATGGACCTCGTCAGCAATGGGGTTGACGTTTCCGTTTTGACCAATTCCTTGGCCGCTACAGACGTCGCCGCGGTTCATGGGGCTTATGCAAACTATCGCAAGCGATTGCTGAGGAATGGCGTAAGACTGTTCGAGCTCCAGCCCTTCACTCGCGGTCAGGGAATTTCGGTGTTTGGCTCCAAGGGTGCCAGTCTGCACACCAAATCGTTCACGGTTGACGACAGGGCTGGGTTCGTCGGTTCCTTCAATTTTGATCCCCGGTCAGTGTCTTTGAACTCGGAGATGGGCGTGCTCTTTGAGGATGCCGAATTAGTCGGTGAACTTCGGCGCTTTTTTCAAGCGGAGATATCACTAGAAACCAGCTATCGGCTGGAACTAAAGAACAATGTGCTGCACTGGCATGGATGCGAAGAAGGCAAACTCCAAGAATACACACACGAACCAGAGGCCGGAATTTTTCGCCGGGTTCTGGCGGCCTTGGTCCGCCACCTTCCGGTTGAGTCTCAGCTTTAGCCAGACCCACTAAGATAGTATAGGTGCTAACGGCGGGATCGACGCGGCGTTCTTGCCGCGCCGGGTACGGCATACCTGAAGAACGGCGACGTGAATGTGCCAAGCACAGCGCCCCGGGGCCGCGGTGGAAAGGCCGGGAGCATGAAGCATCCGCCCTCTGGCAATTGTCAGCTTGCTGCCGCCGATCGCGTGAAGACGATGGTGACCTTCGTCCCTTCGCTGGCGCTCGAGGCGACGTTGAACTTTGCGTCCGCAACTATCACCAGGCAGCCGTCGCCACCGGCGATACTGTGCAGCTTTATCGTTCCGCCTTCACGCCCTTGGAATGCATGCTTGAGTGCATTTGTGAGCAATTCGTTCACGACCAGTCCCGTTGGCATGGCGACGTTGATCGATACCGGATAGGTATCCACCTTCATGTCGAGGCGGATCCCCTCAACGGCATGCGACCCCATCACCGCGGAGGCGATCTGGCTAAGATAAACGCCGAGATCGACCTCATCCTTCTGCTCGTCTGCCGATAGCGTCTGGTAGAGGATCGCCAGAGCGTCGACGCGGCCGGCGAGCCTCTCAAATCTTTTCTGGTGGGGCTCGGTCGCGTTACGGGTTTCTAGACGGATCAAAGCGGTGATCATCTGTAAGTTGTTCTTCACCCGGTGCTGCAGTTCGCGCAACAGGGTGTCCTTCTCACGGACGCGCTCCTCCACCAAGCGCGCTTCTTCAGATTCGCCATGGGATGAGACGTCGACCAGAGCCACCAGTCGGAAGCAGTTCGTGCCGTTATCGTCCACGATGATGTTTGAATAAACGTCGACAAGAGCCGGGTTGGCCCCGACGGGCTCCAGCCGGAAAGTGCCGACGAAATCGGTTTCCTCGACCAAGGCCTCGGGCAGAGGCCGGCCCTTCTGCTGGTGGATGCCAATGCCGGAAAGTGCTCCCCAGTTTTGCCGGGTAAGCTCGGCTGCCTTCAGGCCTGACACTTTTTCGAATTCTGGATTAGCATAGACGACGCGCTCCTTCGCGCCTAAGTCCGACACGGCGATAGCGATCGGCACCTGGTCAAGAAATTTTTTGAACTGCTCGCTTTCCAGCGCGGTGGCAAGGTCCGGTGTATCGAGAAATTGCTCAACTGCCTCAGCCTTGTCTGAATCTGATGTCATCTTGGTCGCCTGTGCTTTGCGTGGGAGCCTCAGTCTCAGTCATGCACTTTGCTCGACACTGACAACGCTGGAAGCGGCTGCGCGATGTCAGGAGTAGGACGAGCCCGCGTCACGGAGCGGCAGAGCCATGGGCAACACAGGCCGTCTTGCTGAGAGTTCAGTCAACCTTGCGTCACTTTGCACGGCCACGACCTTTTTTCCAACAGCGTTGTACCAAAATCCCGTCTCTGCCAATCGAAATTGACGATCTGCACGTCGCCGGAACTGCCGACAGAATATTTCCGCCATTTGCAATGGGCTCACCTGGCAGCGGCGGCGCCGGTGGCGGCATGCGGTGGCCAAACCGCACCCCGCATGTGCTCATCCAGGTCTGGCTGCTTCGCCGCGACACGATCGGGCGAAACGGTATGCTGCGCCGGTTCCGGCCGCCTTGGAGTTGCCCGGGTTGGCTCGCGGGACCTATCGGGTCATCGCCTGGGATACCGCGGCCGGCAGGCAAACGGGGGAATGGCAAGCGAATTCCGACATGGCTGAAACTTGATGTGCCGCCGTTCTCTGCCAATGTGGCGCTTGCCATTCGCCGAACCTGAGCAGGATGGAGACTGCGCCTGAAGGTATTCATTTGCTCGCTGATCTGACTTGTCATTGCCCAAGGTCTTTGCAACTTCGTCGCCAATGCCGATGTCAGTGATCTGCGCCAAGCGAAGTTGCGCGGAGATCTCACGAGATCTGCGCATTAGGTGTTGCGCTCGCCCGAACGCGACTGCTGGTTGGCAGCATCGGCCGATCCGCCCAGCGTGTCGGCGACCGTGGCACCTCGCGCACCCATCGGCTGCTGCGCACCTGTGGTGGTGTCCTTGGCTGTCTGGTGCTCCATCTCAGCATTCAGCTCCGCCCCCACAATCAGGACAATCACAGAGATCCAGGTCCACATCATCAAGCCGATGACTGCCCCCAGGGCTCCATACGTCGCGTTGTAGTCGGCGAAGTTCTCAAGATAATAGGAAAACCCTATCGAGACCGCGATCCACACTCCAGCCGCGAGGAAGGCGCCCCATGTCGCCCATTGCCACTTTGCCCTTTCGCGGCTGGGGCCGTAGCGGTAGATCAGCGTGATCCCGAGGCCGACCAGGATCAGCATCATCGGCCACCGAAAGATCCGCACAAGGGCTTCGGTCCAACCGCCGAGGTTCAGCAGCGCAAGCATGGCCGGCACGATCCCCACCGAGACGATAAAGCCGATACCGATGAGGATGGCGCCAAGTGTGAAGCCCAAGGCCAGAAGATTCAGATGGATAAAGCCGCGCTTTTCACTCTCCTCGTAGGCGATGTTCATGGCTTCGAATAGCGTCTTGATGCCGTTACTGGCGCTCCACAGTGCGACGGCAAGGCCGAACATGAAGCCGAAGCTGAGCGCGCCAGTCTTCTGAGCGGCCAAGGACGCAAGCTGAGATCTGATAATGTCCAGACCGTCCGAAGGCAGTACGCCGCCAAGGAACGCAATGTGCTCAGCGATGGTCTGAGGATCGGCGACAAAACCGTAGATGGACACGAACGCGGCAAGCGCGGGAAAGAGGGCAAGCAACAGATAGAATGCGGCCCCGGCCGCGATCAGCATAACACGGTCCTCGTTTACTTCAGCAAAGACCCGCCACAGCACGTCTTTCCAGCCACGGCTGGGGATCTCTGACGGCCATTCGGCATTGCGTCCGCGGCCCTGCCGTCTGGCCCGCCGCTCAAGCTGCACTTGATCTTCGTAAGCGTCGTCGGTTGTTTTTTTCGACATGGCTGCCGGTCCGGAGCATCTTCTTCGCGGCCAAACGTATGAAAGCGCCAAAGGATGCAGGTGCAGACCTGCGCCCGCAAACAAACATCCGCCGTCTGCAGAAACACTGCGCCACCCCATGCGACGAGTTCATGTGATAGCGATACTGCCCTGCCCAGAACCTCAGTGGCTTGTTCGAGCGACCAATGAGAATAATCAGCTTTCTACCATCTCAGCCAATCGTGGTGGTCGGCTGATTGCGTTTTAACTTTGGCGCGGCCGGCCGGCGGGGATTCTGGGCGTGGGCGGTCGGGAGCTGGTGCCTCTTGGCGTCCAGCCGCTCCAGCATGCAACCGACGATAGCCTGAAAGCCGGGCTCCATGGCCTCCTGGCAATTGATCTCCCGATCCGCGTATTCGCCCTGTCGTCTTGGCGGTCTGATCATTCAGGCTTCCTCATAGATATCCCTCGCCGTCGGACTCGCGTCGCCGGATCAAGCCAGGCGATGCGCCCTCACTATCCAAAGCGAAGCCTATTCGCCTCCTGTGTCTTTCAACCAGCTCGCGGTCGCATTCGGGCACGCAGCGGTCGCTGCAACCGACATTCACAACTACCTGTGCGAAAGCGACGGCGAGCGCCCACCGCGCGGTTGACCCGCAGACATCACCGCTGGACGTTGTTCCTTGGTCTTCCCCAGCGCGCCAATTCGAAAAACGACCGGACGTCTATTTCGCCGTGGGCATTGTTGGCCGCCAGGAGCAACCGGATCGGAGGCCAGGCGGTGTCACGATTGGCGGGAGGCATCGTTCTCGCAGAGAGTTCTTTTAGGTGGAAGGGCTGGTCTCGCCGCCGGCGACTTTGGCGAGCAGCATCCCCAAGGTCAGGCGCGCTCGTTCATGGCTGCGCCGACAAAATATTCTCAAGAAGCTCGACAGATAGAGACGCCAAGTATCAGAGCATGATGCGATCCCTCGATAGCGAAATGCCTGGCGGAGCGGGAAGTGAATTGAACCAGGGGTTGACCCCACGAAGTCAGAGTGACGTGCAGCGAGACGTCTCAAGGGAACCTTTCCGGCGTCGTGCGCTTGTTGAGCATGCGTTTCACAACCCCGTGAGCGACAACAAAAAACGCTGGAACCAAAAGGAAATCCGCCATGGCGAAAGAAAAGACATTGGATGATCTCTTCCTCGATACGCTCAAAGATATCTATTACGCGGAAAAGAAGATCCTGAAGGCGCCTCCCAAGATGGCGCGCGCCGCCTCATCGGCCGATCTGAAGGCAGCCTTCGAGAAGCACAAGGACGAAACCGACGGTCATGTCGAGCGCTTGCAGCAGGTTTTCGAGCTCCTTGGCAAGCGGGCACAGGGCAAGACGTGTCCCGCGATCGACGGCATCATCGAGGAGGGCGAGGAGATTATGGAGGAGTTCAAGGGAACTCCCGCACTGGACGCCGGTCTGATCTCCGCTGCCCAGGCTGTCGAGCACTACGAGATCACCCGCTATGGCACGCTGAAGCGCTGGGCTGAGGTTTTGGGCATGAGCGACGCCGCCAAGCTGATCGAACAGACGCTCGGCGAAGAATCTATGACAGACGAGGCGCTCACCGGATTGGCGGACGCCTCGGCCAACGAAATGGCCAAGGCCGCCTGATCACACACCAGCCACCCCAACTGTGTTGGGGTGGCTGTTTTACTTCCAACATCCGTCTTTCGATAGGAGGCAATCATGGGTCGTGGCATTCTACTCTGGCTGCTCGGAGTTCCTATTCCGATCATCATCCTTCTCGCGCTGTTCATGCGGTAGGAGGAATCCGTGGCATCAACCATCCTGGCGACCGACGGCGCCGCGCCGGTCGAGTCCTCGTCATCCGCAGTCAACTGGGGACCGATCATCGCCGGCGCCTTCGCTGCCTCGACCCTGACGTTCATCCTGATGCTTCTCGGGTCCGGCCTCGGGCTCACGATGGTGTCTCCATGGTCCAACGAAAGCGCCAGCGCCACCACCTTCGCTGTGTCCACTGCGATCTGGCTGGTCATCGTGCAATGGTTGTCATCCGGGCTCGGGGGGTACCTGACCGGGCGCCTTCGCACCAAATGGGTCGGCATTCCTACGGACGAGACATTCTTCCGGGATACCGCGCACGGATTCATGGCCTGGGCGCTGGCGACGCTTCTGGTCGTGTTCGTGCTCGGTTCGGCGCTGTCCGCGGCAATCGGCACCGGCGTCAAGGCGGCCTCGACAGTGGCCTCGGGAGCAGCAATGGGTGCCTCGGCAGGGGCGACCGCAAACGCCGGGAACGACGGAGGCAGCGGCGCGGCGTCGTATTTCGTCGATGCGCTGTTCCGCCCGAACGATCCTTCCAGGCTGGCGGCGCCGGGCGCGGAGGGCGATGCGACAGCAGCCGCACAAGCCTCCCGCATCCTCATTACGAGTGCGGCGGCCGGCGAAGTCTCGGCCGACGACAAGACTTATCTGGGCCAACTCGTGGCCGCTCGCACTGGCTTGTCGCAAGCGGATGCTACTGCCCGGGTTGATGCGGTGCTTGCTCAGGTCGAGGCGGCCAAAGTCCAAGCACAGGAAGCAGCCGACACAGCTAGAAAGGCCGGCGCCAGCTTCGCGTTGGTTGGCGCGCTTTCTCTCATGATCGGTGCGTTCATCGCCAGCGCAGCGGCAGCGTTAGGCGGCAAGCAGCGCGACGACGAAGAAGACGCGCTCCATCTCACAGCCAGTCGAAGCTGAAGACGTCTACTCCCGGCCGACCGAGAGGATCGGCCGGACTCCATCTCCCGCCGCGCTCCCTTGTTTTTGTGCAACGCAGCAACGATATTGCTGCACGTGCGTTGAACAGATGGCCGTCCATTCCGGGCGTCACAACAGGGACGGCTCCATTGCGAAAAATCTCTGATACCATCGCCCGCCTTGCCGCGCTGCAGGCGCGACATGCCGCACATCCCGCCGACCTCGGTGCGTCAGACCACCTCCGGACGCTGGCCGACTTCGGTACCAATCCTGGCGGGTTGGAAGCGAAGTTCTACATTCCCAATGAACTATCCAAGGGCACCCCGCTCGTCGTCGTGCTGCATGGCTGCACCCAGAACGCGGCCGGCTATGACCATCATTCCGGCTGGTCCCAACTCGCCGACGAGGCTGGCTTCGCGCTGCTCTTTCCCGAACAGCAACGCGGCAACAATCCGAACTTCTGTTTCAACTGGTTCCAGCCTGGCGACACCAAGCGTGGTTCGGGCGAGGCGCTTTCGATTCGCCAGATGATCGAGACGATGGTCGTCACCCACGGTCTCGACCGAAGGCGAATCTTCATCACCGGCCTCTCGGCCGGAGGCGCAATGGCAGCGGCCATGCTGGCGACCTATCCGGAAGTGTTTGCAGGCGGTGCGTTAATTGCCGGCCTGCCCTACGGCAGCGCAACGACAATCCCGGAGGCCTTCGATCGCATGCGCGGCCACGGCGGTCCTTCGGAACAGGATCTGCAACGGACCCTCCGCGGCGCATCGGATCATCGGGGACCGTGGCCGAGGATTTCGATTTGGCACGGTGCCGCTGACCACACGGTTTCGCCTTCCAACGCGGAAGCGATCGCAGGCCAGTGGCGGGGAGTCCACCGGCTTGAGAAAGCGCCGACGCGTCGGGAAGCTGCCGGACCGCACGCAAAGCAGGTCTGGCGTAACGGGGCGGGAGATGCCTTGATCGAAATCAACATGATCGCCGGGATGGGCCACGGCACGCCGCTCGGCAACGGCCTCGGCGCTCCGGGACCTTATATGCTTGATGTCGGCATTGCCTCCACACGCGAGATCGCGCAGTTTTGGGGGATCGCGGCAACCGAGGATAGCGCCTCCCGGAAATCGAGGCCGCAATTGCCCGCCAGCCAACGGCAACTACCCCAGTCACCGGCGCCAAGTATACAAAATGCGAAGACGAAGCCCCCGCAGCCGACTGCCATCCATCAATCGCGCCAGCCCGGCGTGAAGAAGATCATTGAAGATGCCCTGCGGGCGGCGGGCCTGATGCGCTAGGCGGACGGCGCGAATCGCTCGCCGACTGTCTCGCCGGCCCGCGAAGGTCAAGCGGCTCCGATCAGGCAAGGGAACGCGTCGTTCTTTGGAATCGGTGACCGCTTTTCATTGAGCGGTCGCCATGCACCTCGTCCAGATCCTGCTTCCCCGCGCGGACAACACCGGTCGCCCATTTGGCCGGGAAGATTTCGACCGTGTGAAGGAAGACCTGGCCAGCCGTTTCGACGGCGTCACAGCCTACCTGCAGGCGCCCGCAGAAGGTCAGTGGCAGGATGGCGAGCAGTCCAGCACAGATGAAATCGTCATCCTCGAAGTGATGGTGGATGATGTCGATCTGCCGGACTGGCGCAAACGGCGCGCCGAGCTAGAACGGCGGTTCCGGCAGGACACGGTGATCGCCCGCTACATGCCAATGGCGCTCGTATAGAGCGCCGATATCATGCCATCAACGTCAATCCGCAAGACCGAGTACGATCCGGAGACAAGGGTTCTCTCGGTGTGGTTCGTCGCGAGCGGCACGCGTTATGACTACGAGGCTGTGCCGCCGGAGACCTATGCGGCGTTCCGAAACGCCTTCGTAAAGGGCCGGTTCTTCAACGACCACTTTCGCGACCGTTGCCGGCACCGCCCGATTGCCGAAGCATAGCGAGCGTTGCCTGCACGCGGAGACTCATGCGCCGGTTTCGGAGTTTGACGCGCCGGCTGGCTTTGATTCCGGGGAGCCCTTATGGCGTAGGAAAATCGACAGCAGGACCAGGACGGCCGTCGACATGAATTCCGACTGCCAGTTCTGAAAGGACTCGAACCATAGCTGGGCGTCGAGAAGATAGTCTCCCAGGGATTGAACCTCGCCGCCGTGCCGAAGCGCCTCCTCGTTCGCGGCCGCCAGGCTCGCCCACCAATGCAAGGCAAATGAGATGATGAACAGCACGGCCAGCGCCAAGCCCAGCGAGTATGAATAGAGCCACGACAGGATCGGGTTGCGCCTGCGGGTGGCGGTCGGAAGTTCGCCCTCGGGCCGGTTGGGATCATCGGGATCACGAGACTCGGCGGAACCGCGCTGGAACAGCATTGCAGTCAGCATGACATAGGCCGACATCTGCAGGAATTCGCTTTCCCAGTTCTCGAACAGCGCCGAGAGGAAGTCGCCGCTCGCAAGATAGGAGAGCAGCCCAATCGATGCCGAACCGTGGTTCTGAAGCTCTTCATTGTAGGCCGTATGACCCGACCAGATCATGCCAATCGCACTGAACAAGAACATCGCCACCAGGGCGATCGTCAGTCCATTGTCCCGGAAAAAGCTTTTCATGGTCGTCTCCCTCGGCAGCTCCGGCTAACGCCAGTTCTCCAGACCCTCTTCGATCATCACCGCCTCGACTTGCTCGCTGAAGCGAGAGCGGTAGAGCTCCAACAGTGCCTCATGCGTCTGGTCAACCGAACTGCAGATGGCATCGGTCGCAAGGACGACACGAAAACCACGGTCGATGGCGCCGAGGACCGTGGCAAGCACGCAGACGTCGGTTTCGCCGCCGGTGATGACCAGCGTGTCGATCCCTGACCCATTGAGCATCGCGTCGAACCGGCCTTCAGTCCACGGCGAATAGACATGCTTGTCGAGCGTTCTTGCCGGCGGCACGAACCGCGCCAGAGAAGGCATCAGATCGACGAGGCCGGCATCGATGTCGGCAAGGGTGACCTCGGCCCAACGCTGATAATACCGCGCCCACATGCCCGGTCCTTCGCCAGGCCGAGCGGCCGGAACAAAACGTGTGAACAGCGTTTGCTGCGGATGTCTTGCGGTCAATTCCTCGATGACCGGCAGCACGTTTTGCGCCCACGGCACGGCCCAAGGCCCGCCCGGCGCGAACAGGCGCTGCATGTCAACGCAACGATGTAGGGAATTCTCACCAAGCGGACCGTGTACCAGGCCTAGGGCGGCCATGATCAGCCGGGGCCGCGGTGGGGTGATGCATAGTCTCTATCTGAGCGCGGGCGTAGCCCGGGAGGTCCCGCCGTAGCCTCGCATCTCTGCCAATCCGCCTTTAGCCGTTGCCGGTTCATGGTCTTGTCAGGCGGGCCGCTTGCGCCTCCTGCACGTCGATGGCGTACAGCAGTTCGCCGTTCTCGTCGCGCAGGCGCACGAGCCAACCTGAAAGATCGTCCGTGCCCAGTTGAAGGTCGACCAGAAGATCGATAGCGCATCGAACCGCTTCCTCCCGCGCAGCCTCTAAACTTGGCATCCTGGAGGGAAGAACCTGACGGCCGCGTCCGCCGATACTCGAAGATATAGAGCCCGCCGTTTTCGTCATTCGCCGCTGTGACGGCGACTTCGTCAAAATTGCCATTGCTTCGGGCATCATAGTCGTTCACAGCCAAATCGAAGGTCGCGATCTGGACCAGGACCGCCTTCGCTCGATTGATAGCGGCCTCGTTGTTTCCGCCGTCAACGCGTGCCAGGTCACGGCAACGCAGTCACCGCCTTCGCCGCAGAAGATCACGCGCAGGATGGGCTGTCCGGTCGGGGCGGTTGCCTGGGTAACTTCGGTTCGAATGATCTGCATGAGAAACTCCGTCACCATCGCTAGAGTTTGACAGCCATTTCCCGGCTCCAGAGACGCAGCTTGCGGCAGCCCTCGACAAAACCGGTAATCGCCTTGGGATCATCGAGACCAATCATGCCTTCATCGGCTTCCGGATCGACGCCGGCCTTCTGCAGCAGCGGGACGGCGCCCGACGTGAAGCCGATGAATTTGCAATGAGCAAAAGCGTCGGCAACGAAATCGCGCGCGGCGGCCTCGCCCGTCAGGCGCTCCGCTCCTTCCTCGGAGAGGATCAGCGCTACTGCGTCGAACAGGACCGATGGCCCGCCGTCGATCATGTGTTTTGCAGCGATGAGACTTCCATCCGCCGCCTCGACGCCGCCCACCTTGGGCGCTATGACCTCCATCACTGCGCCTTCCTTCTCGATCGCTGCCTGGAGGTTCTTCAGCAGCGCTGCATCGGCGCCGGGACTGACAAGCACACCGACCTTGCGGCCAGCAAAACTGTCAGGCCCGTTCCGGATGATGCTGAGCGCCGGCGATGGTTCGAGATCGTCCCTCGGCGCGACCGCCGCATCCGCGGGCTTGGGCAATTGCTTCATGCCAAGCTTGTCAGCGACAGTTTCTGCCAAGCCTTCATCAATGTTGAGGAGATGCGACACCATGCGCTCGCGGATAACCGTTGTCTCGACCTTGGAGAGCTCGAAGGACAGCGCCATGGCGATATGCTTCTGCTCAGGCGCGGTCTGACTGTTGAAGAACTGTCGCGCCTGGCTGTAGTGGTCGGCGAAGCTCTCTGCGCGCAGACGGACTTTCTGGTCTTCCTCCGCCTCGGCGAACGACCGGAAACCGTGCTGCGGCGATTCCCGCGGGCCTTCGCCGAATGAATTCGGCTGGTAGTTCGCACGGCCGACCGGATTGCGCATCGCCATGAGGCCATCCTGCTGGAAGTGGTGGAACGGGCATTTGGGTGCGTTGATCGGGATATGGGTGAAATTGGGGCTGCCGAGACGCTTCAGTTGCGTGTCCAGGTAGGAGAAGTTTCGACCCTGCAGCAGGGGATCGTTGGAAAAGTCGACGCCGGGCGGTACGTTCTGCGTCATGAACGCGACCTGCTCGGTTTCGGCGAAGAAATTGTCGGGCATACGATCGAGCACCAAGCGGCCGACCGGGACCGGCGCGAGGATTTCTTCCGGAATGATCTTGGTCGGATCCAGAACGTCGAAGTCAAAACTGTCCGCGAAGTCCTGATCGAAGAGCTGGAGGTTGAGCTCCCATTCCGGGAAATCACCAGACTGGATGGCATTCCAGAGGTCGCGTCGATGAAAATCGGGGTCAGCGCCGTTGATCTTGACCGCTTCGTTCCAAACGACCGACTGCATGCCGAGCGTCGGCTTCCAGATGAATTTGACGAAGGTGGATTCGTCCTTCGCATTGACCAGCCGGAACGTGTGAACGCCGAATCCTTGCATGAACCGGAAGGACCGAGGTATCGCCCGATCCGACATGACCCACATGACCATATGCATCGATTCGGGCGTCAGGCTGATGAAGTCCCAGAAATTGTCGTGTGCCGATTGCGCCTGCGGGAAGGCACGATCAGGCTCCGGCTTCACTGAATGAATGACGTCGGGAAACTTGATTGCGTCCTGAATAAAGAAAACTGGGATGTTGTTGACGAGATCCCAATTGCCTTCGTTGGTGTAGAATTTGACGGCGAACCCACGCACGTCCCGCGCCAGGTCGAACGAGCCTTTCGAACCGGCCACCGTGGAGAACCGCACGCAGGCCGGCGTCTTCTCGCCGGCACGCTGGAAGATATCCGCGCGGGTGTAAGCCGCTAGCGGTTCATAGGTCTCGAAGAAGCCGTGCGCGCCATAGCCGCGTGCATGCACGACGCGCTCGGGAATGCGCTCGTGATCGAAATGAAAAATCTTCTCACGGAAGTGGAAGTCTTCGATTAGTGACGGTCCGCGCTGGCCAATCCTTAAAGTATTCTGGTCATCGGCCACTGGGCCGCCTTGGGCGGTCGTCAGGATCTCGCTGTCGCCTTCGGCGATCTGGTGAAGCTCGCCTCCGTTCCCCGCACGAGCTTTTGATCATGGATCGTCGCGGGCTTGCCCGACGACTGTCTGGTTGTCTTGGCCATGCTTGAATTCCTTGAAAAGGAGGGGGCGGCTTCAGGTCTCCCTCAATGCTGGACACCCACTTAAGTTCCTGGTGGGTGTCACGTGGCCCGCATTTCGAAGAATAGCACTCGGCTGCCGGAACATCGGGCCCGCGCTCCGCCAGAGGCGCGGGCTTTTTCGTCTGGGGGAACACGATCTCGCGACGATCGTTCGGGTCGGCAACAGAGCGCCATACCGTCAGATCGAGGACAGGAAATGCGGGAAAGACAAGGCTTAACCCATCAAGAAAAATACGATAGGCAGGAGCGCACGTCGGATGCTGCAAGGGCATTAACAGACATTGAGCGCGCAGCACGAGATGCAAAGACTGCTCGGCTGCGAGATCAACGACTTAAGGCTGAAACCGCTCCTCCTGCTGCATTGGTAGCGAAACCGAAGAAAAACCGACAAGGCAACAACTAAGTAGTCACCCGGGACGCGGCGGATTTCGTGTTCCGTTGTGAGCGTCCTTTTTAAGCGTTCTCCGACATTGTCAAAGGTAAGCAGGTGGCCATCGAGCGCAGGAAGGTGCGGGCATGAAGGTCTGCGCCGTTTCCCAAGCCGCCGAAGCCAGAACCCGCTCCAGGGCCACGCCGCGCAATCAAGCTGCGTGATTTGCGCCATTGACGAGCACCCGAAATGCGGCCCCAATCGGGATTACGTGGTTTGTTGGGGGATTCGCATGAACCGATTTCTCTTTGTGATCGCCGACTTTCTGTCCCGTCCGCCCGGCTTCTATGTGCTGATCGCCGCGATGATAGCCTGCACTGCGATGGTTCCGTTTGGGCTAACAAACGTAATCACCTATGCGCTTTCTGTAGCTGCGATAGTGATTACCGGGGTCGTACTAATCCAGGGTTACCGCGACACCGCTGCCATCCATGCGAAGCTCGACGAGATCATCGTTGCATTGAAGGAAACGAGGAACAATGTCGTCGGGCTGGAGCACGCCGAGCCTGAGGAGATCAAAGCCCATTTGGCGCGGCTTGAATTGGAAGCAGCGGCGGCTGATCAAGAAGCTAAGCACGAGGGAGTCCCTGGCGCCTAATTACGCCAGCGGCTGCCAAGCACTGGCAGCGGGAAGCGCAGAAGCGGAAGGCCGCATGACCCGAGCTGAGATCAAAGCCGAACTAGAATGGCTGCTGGAGTCGTACGAAAGCCTTAGCGCGTCAGAGTCCGCAAACACACCGCTTCGGCTCTGAAGGTATTGAGGGCATCGAGCGGGAGTTCTTTGACCCCGGCGACAGCGGCAACATTTTTGCCCCGGATGCGCCCGTCTCGACCATCATAGACGGGCTGTTAGCGCCGCTGGTCGGCGCGATGTATGGCCTGCTCGATATTCTGGTCGTGTGATGGTCGGTTTTTATGACGAGATGCATCAGTTCGCGAGCGAGATGCTCGGCGAGTTCAAGCAGGGCGTTGTCATGTTAACCCGCACGGTCACAGCGCCGCCAAATCCGTCGACGCCATGGATACCGGGCGAGCCAGTGACGACGGTCTATCCACTCGATGCGGTGATGCGCCGCGTGTCTCAGAAATACGTCGACGGCACCCTCACTGTGGCGACCGACAACCAGATCACTTTCGCAGTACCCTCGATCGTCCCCGCCATGACCGACACACTCGTCATCGACGGCGTCGAGTTGGTCATGAAGGACCTACGGCCGATCCCGCCGGCCGGGACGTCGGTCGCGTATATCGCTTTCGTGGCGGGTTAGCCGCCGAGCGACATCCCAGAAAAGAGCGACGCCAGCGACGACCGCATGTGAGACTTGGCAACAGCGATGTCCCCTTCGAAACCGGAAAAATCGATCTCCATATGATCGAACGTGGACAGTGCCCGCTCTTCCATGTCAGCCAATGCCCGATCTGGGTCATCCGATTGCTCAGCAACCATTGATGCAATTGCCATGAGTGCGATGCGAAGCACCACAAGCTCCGTGGAATGATGGGCCAAGACATCCATACCAGTCTCCTTTTAAGGTCCGGAACGAATGCTCAAACGCCTATCTCCCGTGATCGTTTCGAACAGCTTGTCTCGACCTACGAGCCGATGCTGCGGACCGCGTTTATCGAGGCGATCCACGACATCCGCTCCAACGTCGTTCTGCGCCGTGTGGTGGAGCGCTTGGAGCGCGGCGACGTCGACGGCGCCATTGCAGCCATGAACCTCGACGAGGCCGCGTTTCGGCCGCTGGAAGAAGCCATCCGGCAGGCCTACAACGGCGGCGGTATCGCCACGGTCGAACAGATGCCGGCGCTGCGCGATCCGAGCGGCTTTCACG
This sequence comes from Mesorhizobium sp. WSM4820, assembly GCF_055811075.1. Lineage (NCBI taxonomy): Bacteria > Pseudomonadati > Pseudomonadota > Alphaproteobacteria > Hyphomicrobiales > Phyllobacteriaceae > Mesorhizobium > Mesorhizobium sp. WSM4820. The sequence goes on from NZ_JBVVQN010000001.1 coordinate 79,661, forward strand.
TCGTTTTTCGTTGGGATGCGCGCAATACGGTTGAGACCTGGTTGCGCGAGCACTCGGCGCAACTTGTCACCAACTTGCTGATCCGGTCGGGCGATGCTCCGATCAGCCGGCGCCCCCCTCCGTGAGGCGCGGGGTTCTCCGTTCAGGGAACCGAAACGATCAAGGCTCTTCGGACGTCCAGCTCTGGCGCTGAGCAATGCGGCCTAGGCCGGCTAAATCAGAGCACCACTGCCCCGACGAACATTCATGCAACCACCGCCATGTCTTCGCGTTTAGCCACTTCAATTCTGGAGAGCGACACAGATGCCGGCGTTTATTCCGATTACAATTTACCTGAATGACAGATCGATGCTGGTTGCGTCGATCCCTGATGCTGAGACGGCGCTTCAACAACCATGGCCATTCATGGACAAGCCATCCCGACTTGAAGCCATTCGAATGATCGAGGAATGCTTGGCCGGACACTGCACCCAACAAGCCGCGTTCGATGCCTTCAAGGTGGCCGCAAGTGAACAGGGGCTTCTAAAGCGAAAGCCTCTAAGCGTAGGCCTCAGGAAATTCGACGGGGTCGCTGAAGACCTGCTGTGAGGTGATGCCTGGGCGGACTTGGTCAGCCGGATTGCGGACCACCCGCCAAATCGAGGAATGGCGGATGGTCCTTTATCAGCGCAGGAAGGGACTTAGCTGCGCAGATTCGTCGCTCCGTCCAATCGTCAAGTCCGGTCGTTCCTAGAACGATCCCCAACTAACGATTATTCCAATCGCCAGGAATGTGATCGAAACTGCGAAGACCGGAGCGAGTAACCAGCGAGCTTGGTGGACACTATTTTCCATGGGCTCCTTCCCTTGAACTTGCAGGGAGCAACGACTATGCGCAGCGGCGGGTTCCGGGGTGGCGCTATGTCCGGCTTATTGCGCCAAAACAAGCGAGACTAGTCCTGTCGCGCATCAGACCGAAGTCCCTCAAGGGGAACAAATGCAGCTGCCTGCGGTTTGGTGGCTGGCGCTAAGGCGATCCCGTTCAGCGCATCAGCCCTCACGAAGGGGACAGCTATGAGAATGCATCTTTCCACTGCAGCCGCGGGACTTCTGCTGCTGGCAAGTATCGGCGTCGCTGCCGCTCAGGACGTCATCATCGAGCCTGAACAGGAGACGGTCATCAGGGAATACGTGAAAAAGCAGCCGCTCGCATCGGTGAACCTCCCTGGAGTGGAGCTCAATATCGGCTCAACCCTACCCGAGACGGTCGAGCTCCATGAAGTCCCCGACACCAAATACCGCACCGTTGTCGTCGACAACCGGACCGTTGTCGTTGATCCGGGCACGCGCAAGATCATCAAAATCATCGAATGACGTAAGCGACTGGGAGGACAGCCCGCCGTGCCGAAAGGTGCGGCGAGCTTTTTTGTTGTGTCTGGGGGCACACGAACTGGCGACAATGGTTCTGGTCGGCAACAAAACCGCCGTCCGGTCAGGTCGAGGATAATGCAGGAAAGGCAAGGGTTAAGTGATAAAGAAAAGCACGACAGACAGGAGCGCACGTCGGATGCTGCACGGGCCCTCCGATCAGACGCGATCCTCTCCGCAAGGCCACGCCGGGTTCAATTTCGACGGCCGATGTGCAAAGGTCGAGCGTGGAATATGGTGCGGGATTTTGAGCGGTTGATTACTTGCTCAGAGTAGGCGTCTGCGGCAATGCGATCCAACAGCTTACGGGATTCCAGTATCAGGCGGCGGGTATCGTTTATCGTCTGGCGAAGATTATCGATATCTGCGCGCGCGCGACTCTCATTCAATCGAGCGGCTTCCATTTCAAAATTGTCCCAATATGGATAGCACAGTGGATGCTCCTAAGCGTCCGGCGGCTTCAGCCGGCTTTTCAGTAGCCGAGCTTCACGAAGTAGTGATGCCCGATCGGTGCCAATCAACTCGATCAGCTCGCGCGCTTGAGCTTCAGTTATTCCGGCTTCCTTGGCGAGGAACTGCGCCTGGAAATCCATCATTCGGTCGCGGTCGGACTTTTCTTCCTCGCCCATAGTGAACCTTTTCAGCCCTTAGATTGAAACCGGAACGCCAGGCGGAAGGGTTTTGTTGCGATCAATGGATCGAAACTTTCCAGGCATTTTCGCTTTCTCTGGAACACATGCTTGAGATGAAAGTTCGGGAAGTGCAGCAATCTTGTTCCTCCCAACGATGGGCTGCAGATCGGCGATGCACCGATCGGCCTGCGTCCTTTCCTCATGGGCGCGGGCTTTCAATTCACAAACGATAGAGGTGGATGTTCCTGGCTCGGCACGAATGAAGCACCTGGCCAAGATCGCGCTTGTCGAAGTCCTGTCCGCACACTGGACAATGCTCGAAACGCTCCACCTCGGGCTTGATTGGCTGGTCGTGGTCCTTGCCTCGATATCCCGTGCCTTGTTTTTGGTCCGACATCTCATTTCCGCTCCCGCAATGCTCTCGCGGCTTCCGCCAGAGTGGCCCGGTCGTTGCCCTTGCTTTTGATAAGCTGGCGGACCTGGTCTGCCGAAACGCCGTTCTGCTGGGCAAAATATTCGATCTCGTAGTCGTCACCGGCGGACACACGGTCGCGGTCGCGGAAGTCACGCTTGCTCTTGTCGTCGGCCATGTCGTTCTCCTGATAAGCTTCGGTCGATGGGCAACGCCGGACACGGGACTTTGTTGCTGCAGCCCTGCGGAATCACGTTCCGTTCACTCTGGCTAATATAAGCCGTCCGCCTAGAATCGAATAAGTGCGTAAAATTGTAAGTACCGGCGCCGGCCGGCTTGAGTTCATTCCGCCGATGATGCCTACCTTGGTTGCCAAGCCGCCCCAAGGCGATGACTGGATGTATGAAGCCAAATTCGACGGCTATCGCTCCCAATTATTATCGACGCCGGCGGCGCGCGGATTTTCACCCGCCGCGGCCTCGACTGGACATCCAAATACCGCGACCTAGCTGCGGCGGCGCGAACGCTGGACGTCGAGAATGCCATCATCGACGGCGAGGTCGTCGTCTTAAATGAGGCTGGCCTTTCGGATTTTGCCGCGCTGCGCAAGGCAATCACTAGGCGCCAGCACGACCTCTATTTCGTCGCGTTCGATCTCCTGCATCTCAACGGCCATGACTTGCGCGACATGGTGCTGGAGGACAGGCGGGAAATCCTGCCGGCCTTATAGGGTCTGATAGCCGCATCCAGTTCAGTGAGACAATGCCGGCGAGGCTAATGCGATCTATCATCTAATCGACGCTGCCGGCCTGGAGGGAATGGTATCGAAGCGTCGAGACAGCAAATATCGCAGCGGGCCGACAACCAATTGGCTGAAGACAAAATCCTTCACCGAAAGCGAGTTTGAGACTCTCGGAGTTGAACGCGAGAGGGGCAAGCCGGCGTTTGCTCTGATGGCTGACCCGGTGACGCGCAAATATGTCGGCAGTGCTTTCGTCAGCGTCAATCGCCAGATGCGGGAGCGGCTTTGGAAAAGGGTTCAGGAACATGCCGGGCCACCGCCCAAGGACATGCCAAAGCGGCCGGCAACGCAGTGGGTAAAGCCGGGTATCAAGGCCCGCGTGAAGCATTAAGGGGCGAGGAAGACCTTCGGCACGCCTCGCTGCAGGATTTCTGGGATGAGGATTGAAGGCCGCGCCACATTGAGCGAGGCCGGCCTCGCGAAATTCGCAATAAAGCGTACAATCCCTAAGTCGTCCGTCCCGAATAGAGGCATTGCGGACGCTTGGGAGCTGTCAGTGCTTCCGCCCTAGAGGCAGGAGGGCTGAGATGGCGAAAGCCCAGGCAGGCGCCCAGGTATCGGTTTTTGACTGCGATATCCTGCGCAGCGCCTTCATAGAAACCGTGATCGAAGAGAAGATCCCTGAAGACAAATGGCGGTCGGTTGCCGCGCTTTTGATCAGCGACTTTACCGGGAGCGATGACGTCGATCCTGATTTGCTGGATTGGATCGTGCGCAAGTAGCCAGAGCTACCCAGCCGTTAGTCTTTCGTCGCCTGCCACGCTCGTTGCTATGCCTTTTTCGGTACTAAAAAGTCAAAGGCAAAGTGAGACGCCTCTACCTGGATTTTCGCGAGGTCGCTAGCAGCCGCCCGAATTACATCGGCAGTCACCTCAAAAAATTGGTGTGTTGCATTTTGCCGGTTGACTGAGAGTTTCTGCCAAGCCTTCTTTTCTCCGAGGTATACGCTCCACGGACCGTGAACGACACGATTGCGAAACGTGTTGAGTTCGCGCATCTGCTGGACGAGGCGATCGCGCTCGGCAAGGTCATTCGGTTCGGTGGTGTGTTGGTCGATGATCTGACCATACAGAGTGATTTTGTTATTCAAGTTGTTCGCTTTCCGCAGCTTCGGTTGGTCGGCGCCAAGCGCGGACAGCCAATGATCGATATGGAATTCCAGAAATCCAAACTGCATTATCAAGCGCCCTATCGGCTCGTAAAAATCGCTGTCGTAGCGCTCGATCATCTCCGATACGGATTTGGACGTTCCATTATCGTGCTCACACTGACGAAAAACGCAACGAGCCGATGAAGCGGATGCTTCAAGACGCCGCGCCGTTGCCGCACACGATAGCGAGAAGGTTGCAAAGAGTCCGGCCGAAAGAAATGAGGCCCCTGAGCTAATATCAACCCAATGTCAAAGAGTGGGCGTCCCCTATTGCCGACGCCCTCGTTTTCAGGATTATATTCCTCCCCGCTGGGGCGAGCCCTCAACGGAGATCGCCATGCCCAAAAAGACCCTCGCCGACACCCTGGCCGCCCGCGAGACCATCTATGTCAATTGTGCGCACCCGATGTGTTGCAAATCGACGAAGCTCGATCCAGGCGCTGATTGACAGGCTCGGCCGTGACCACGGCCCGATGCACGACGACCTGGTCGGGCTCTTTATTTGCTCAAACTGCAAGGCTGCCGGTGGTGATCGACGGCAGGTGTTCTTCACTACGAAGGCCAGCAGCGGGCGCGCAATCGCGACTGGAAGCCAACTTTCGAACGAGGGGGCTGAAAGTGGCCGGCGCCACTTGGGGGGGAGCGTTAGGGATTTAGGCGCCGGTGCTGACCACCGGCCCGAACACCTATGCCCTCTACGTCCGCCGGTACAGCAATGCGTGCGACTATTCGGAAATCCCAGCGGTAGGGTTTGTGCCGACGCGCGATGGCCAGTGCTTGGTTCATCGATGCCGAGAGCCGCTCTACACTCCTCCCGGCTGACGGTGACGAGCATAGCTACTCTGCCGCGCGTTTCGGCAGGGAAGCCTTGGCTTCCAAATCCTCGACTATCAGTTTCTCGACGTATCCTGCGACCGTTCGTCTATCTGCCTTTGGATCCTGGGAACGGAGTCGCATCATCGGCGTTACCGGCCAGCCAAACGCTGCCAACGATATGGAGGAACGGGCGTGATCGAGTTGACCGAGAGGGAAAAGCGCTTTCTCAAGCGCGTTGATACCATCACTCACGCTACCTGGTCGAACAAAGTCACAGCCGCAGATGCCAAAGGCAAGCCCATGCGTATCGCAAGGGCAACGTTTGCCCGATTACGAGACGACGGTATCATCATCCGATCTACAAGCGACCTGACCTCGAACACCTACGTCATTAATCCTGCACCCGTGACGCCACAAGTCGAGGAAGTGCAGGAAGCGTCCTGATCGGGCGTCGTCCGGGCGCTCATTCCGCGTCTCGCCCGAGTTGGGCGCAGAGTTCCGCTCCTATATTTTTCGGGCGATGCGCGAGAAAGCAAACTGACTGTCGAAACGACAATGGCTCGCTGCTCCAGCGGTCGCGCCCTTTTGTTGCTGAGGAACCTTTACGCTGCGGCGGCCGTTGAGCCCCACCCAAAAGGGAGATCACAATGGTCGACGACCCAAACGAAGACGCAACGCCGACGGAGACGCAGCGGGAAGCTCAGGAATCCTTGGAGAAGCAAGTTGCGCAGCTGAAGCGCGAGATCAACGAGATCAATCGGACGCTCGCGGAGCGCGCTGAAGAGGTGGTCGAGGAAGCCACTCGTTGGTATGAGGGCGCGGCCGATAGCGTGTCTCGGACAACGCAAGCACTTCGCAAAAGGGCGTCTACTGCTTCCGGTGTCGTTCAAGAAAATCCTGGCACGGTATCGTCCGCCTTCATGCTGGGCGCGGCTGTAGGCTTGCTTGGGCCTTGTTCTTGTGGCCGGCGACCAACGCCGGGACCGCTGGATCTAACACGCCCAAATAAGGGCCAGAGCTCGCTGACTCACGGTGGCGGGCTTTAGCAACTCTTCACTAGGCTAATCGACCTTCTGCCAACTTTTGTTTTTTTCATCATAATATTCGGCAACGAACTTAAACGACCGTTCGACGTCATATGCGACCTCTGTTTGCCTGAACGCCGGATCCATCCGAATGAAGCCGAGGATCTTTTTCTTAAGATCGTGGATTTTGGATTTTGGAAACTCGTGTGCATCGAGCCTGGCGGCGAGTAGCGATGTAAAGTCCCACCTCACGTGGACGCCCGGTCGCTGCCCGATTTTCTCTTCGCCGTAGGCGATTTCGTACATGTTTGTTTTGACTGCGGTTAGGATCTCATCGGTTAGCGCCTCGTACCCCATAAGGGGAAGCGTGAGGTCACCCTCACGTCGGAGTGTCATAAATAGCCATAGGGCAACTCCGACAAAGACAATGGTTCCGATGATATCCATTTTTTCCGGTGTTTCGAATGAGAGAGGGCACGAGTGGCGCCGGTTCACTTGACGGTACGGCGCCGCCTCAACGGTGGCCGGCTTTTCGTTCTAAATCCCGAAGATGGCAGCCAGATAGTCCCCGTGCAGGATCAAAGCAGCACCTAAGGCAATGCATAAGGCAGAAAGCAACCCGGAACCGATGCTGCCCCAATGTGTGATGTCCAAGCCTCGGACATAGCGCCGGTCGCCGATCCATTTCTCGGGGTCCCAGAGCATGTCGTAGCGAGCCTGCGAAGCGTAATTGAACGAGTGCATGGACCAGTTGATCCAAGCGAAGAAACCCGACGCGAGCGCTAACAAAAGCCCGACGACGAAGCACCAGACCGGGGCTTTAAATGCTTGCAGCGTAGTAGGCTGTGTGGCGGCACTGTTCAGCAACGAAAACATGCCGAACAGCGCGCCAGAATGAACCAGCACCAGCGACGCGATCAGCCAACGACCCCACTCGGCGGCAACTTGGGAAGTCGCGCGCTGAGACGTTTTGAGATCGTGGTAAACTAATGCAGCCGCGCTATCCCTGCCCATCATCGGCGTTTTAGAGTGCTCAGTTTCTGTCATGTATGAACCCCGCGTTGATTCCCCGGCGGGAATTGTCGCACGGACCTGCCGACAGTCGCAGGAAAAGAATTGGCACCGCAATTGGCACCGGTGATGCGGCGCGCTCTATAAAGAACATGGCGGGAACAAATTGGCTGATCCGTGTTGCAATCGTGTTGCATGGACAGAAAGGGACGGGGCGGGACATGCCCGGAATGCAAGGGTTTGCGCGCTACAGGGCAGGAAAACCCATGCAACACGTTCCGGTCGCGATCGTTCCGCATAACTGGTTGCGGAAATCGTTGGCTGGGGAACCTGGATTCGAACCAGGACTAACGGAGTCAGAGTCCGTGGGTCTACCGTTAACCTATTCCCCAGCAGGCGTGATTGAAGAAAACCGCGCGGGCAGGGCGACGATGGCGCCGCGCGTGCCTTGTAGCCGCCGTCGGAAAATAGTCAAGCCTGCGCAGCCCTTCAATCACCACGTTTCATAAGGGTGTGGTTCAAAGCCGCCCCTCACTTCTCCCTTCGCCCGAGCTGCGAGTGCTCGAAATACAGCACGACGCCGAGCGCCATCACCAGCGGGATGATCAGGTAGAACAGCCGGAACACCAGCAGTGCTGCCAGCACACCGACCGGGTCCATATGCGACAGGCCGGCCAGGAAGACGACCTCGAACACGCCGAGCCCGCCCGGCGCATGCGAGATCTGGGCGACCGAGAACGACACCAGGAAGACGCCGAGCACGACGAAATATCCGGGATTGCCAGCCTCAGGCAGGGCGAAGAAAATGATCGCCGCCGCCGCCAAAAGTTCGATCGGGCCGATCAGCAATTGCCGCGCGACAATCGGTAGCGCCGGATAATGGACCTGAAAACTGCCGATCTTCAGCGGCCTGAGATGCAGCCAGCTGCCGAAGACATAGGCCGCCACCACGAGCAGCATTGCGACGCCCGTGGCCATGGTCAGGCCATGGTGCGGTATGCCGGAGAACCGGTCGATGATTTTGGGCTCGAAGACCAGCACGAGGCCGGAGACGAGGATCGTCGACAGCACGAAAGTAATCCAGCAGATCGCCACCAGAATGCCGACGTCCTGTCCGGTCAGCCCCCTGGTTCCGTAAGCGCGGTAGCGGATCACCGCGCCTGAAAATACCGAGCCGCCGATATTGTGCGACAGCGCGTAGGTGGTGAAGGAGCACAGGGTGACGAACAGCCGCGACACTTTCTTGCCGATATGCAGGAGCGCGATGTGATCGTAGCCGGCCAGCGACGCATAGGCGATGACCGAGCTCAACGCGGCGAGCACCCAGCCGCGGGCAGGGATGGCGACGATGCCGTCCCAGACGTCGTCGAGCGAGATGCCGCGCAGCTCGTGCAGCAGCAGCCATAGCGAGAAGACGACCGCCGCAACGCCGACGACCGGCCAGAAATAACGCCTCCAGTTCATGGCGTGACGATCATGCGTTGCAGCCCGTTGCCCTTTCGGTTCGCGTCAGGAAAACTGCCCGCGATTTCGAATGTTTCATACCCGCCATTTCAGAAATGCCTTATCGAAGCCGGCTATTCAACCGGCAAGGCGCTGCTGCGGGAGAAGGAAAGGCTGGCGATCCTTCGCGCCCCCCTCTGTCCCGCCATCATCGGGCCGAGCGGAGCGGCGAGACAATGCCGCCGACAAATTCGACCCCTGCGCTCTTGGTGATCCGGCCCGGCGCTGCTAGTCTGGTGGCAACTTGGAACACATGAAAGCGCCTGCTGCGTCCGGTCTCCGGTTCGCGCGGCGCCGGAAGGAACTGAAGTGGAAGACCACGACACCGGCGCCGGCGCGCCGGAAGTGGGCGTGTCCAGGGCTTCGCCGCCGCCTTCGGGCCAGGCAAGCCCATCCGCCGGCCGGCACAATGGCCGCCCGGTGCAGCCTTGGTCCGGTCACGGGCAGGCAGGCGACGCGTCCCAGCATCAGAATGGCCAGAAGGCCAAGACCAGGAAGCGGCGCAAACGCCGGCGCGGCCGCAAGGTTTTCGCGCGCGACGACGCTCGCCTCGCTGCGGCCGGAGTGGCGGCGGCTGCTGTCAGCGCTCCAGCCAGCCGCCCGCCCGCGGTGATCGTCGCGTCCTTGCCTTCGGTTGCGCCAGGCAGGCCGGAGCCGGCTGCTCGCCGCCCGCCGCTGCAGGAACTGCCGGTGTTCGCGGCACTCGATCTCGGCACCAACAATTGCCGGCTGCTGGTGGCGGTGCCGACGCGCCACGGCCAGTTCCGCGTCATTGACGCTTTCTCGCGCATCGTCAGGCTGGGTGAGGGCCTCACCGCCAATGGCCGGCTCGGGCAGCCGGCGATGGACCGTGCGGTCGAGGCGCTAAAAATCTGCGGTGACAAATTGCGCAACCGCAAGATCAGGAAGGCCCGGCTGATCGCCACCGAAGCCTGCCGCACGGCCGCCAACGGCGCCGAGTTCCTCGACCGCGTCGAGCGCGAGGCGGGGTTGAAACTTGAGATCATCGACCGCCAGACCGAGGCGCGGCTGGCGGTGTCGGGCTGCGGCTCGCTGGTCGACCGCGACACGCAAGGCGTCGTCCTGTTCGACATCGGCGGCGGCTCCTCGGAAATCGCGCTGATCGATCTCACCGGCCACCGCTCGCCGAGGCTCGCCAACCACATCGTCTCCTGGACGTCGCTGCCGGTCGGCGTCGTCTCGCTGGCCGAGCGCTTCGGCGGCCGCGCCGTCACCCGTGAGATCTTTGCCGCCATGGTCGAGGATGTGGCTGTGCGCCTGCACGCCTTCGACGGGCGCGACCGGCTGAGCCATGTGCTCGCCAGCCCGAAATTCCACTTGCTCGGCACCTCGGGCACGGTGACGACGCTGGCCGGCGTCCACCTCGACCTGGACCGCTACGACCGCCGCCGCGTCGACGGGCTGTGGATGGACCGCGACAGCGTCGACCGCATGGTCGAAAAACTGGTCGGCTGGGATTTTCAGCAGCGCGTCGCCAATCCCTGCATCGGCGCCGATCGCGCCGATCTGGTGCTGGCCGGCTGCGCCATCCTGGAAGCGATCCGCGCGGTGTGGCCGTCGGAGCGGCTGCGCGTCGCCGACCGCGGCCTGCGCGAGGGCATATTGAGCGAATTGATGGCCGACGACGGTGTCTGGCGCAACAATGGGCGGGGCAGAGCATGATCCCGAAAAGTGGCAGCCGGTTTTCGCGGACCCAAGCGGAAGCATTGCTTTGGTGAACAGTCGACCTCCACTCCGTCGAGCTTCGCTCGACACCTCTCCCCCGATCGACGGGGTAGAGGAAGGGCGCAAGCTTATGCAGGCTGGCGCTCTTCCTCTCCCTCCGGAGGGGGGAGAGGTGGCGCTGCGAAGCAGCGACGGAGTGGGGGAAGCCGTTCACGAAACGCGCAGCCGCCGAAAGACGGCCGCAACTCGGCGAGCGAGAAAACTCAAACAAGAAGTCAGGCAATGACCAGGAAACCGGAAAAACCAGGCTCTGCCGGCATTCGCGTGCTGAAAACGCGGATCAAGAAGAAAAGCGGCCTGAAGGAATCGTCGCGCCGCTGGCTGCAGCGACACATCAACGACCCCTATGTCCAGCGCTCCAAGGCCGACGGCTACCGCTCGCGCGCGGCCTACAAGCTGATCGAGATCGACGACAAGCACCATCTGCTCAAGCCCGGCATGAAAGTCATCGACCTTGGCGCGGCACCCGGCGGCTGGTGCCAGGTCGCCGCCGCGCGCACGAAATCGACGGCCGAACACCCGCATGTCGTCGGCATCGACTATCTGGAGATGGACGCGGTGCCCGGCGCGCCGGTGCTGTTGATGGATTTTCTCGACCCGCAGGCGCCGGAAAAGCTCGCTGAAACGCTTGGCGGCCAGCCGGACATCGTTTTGTCCGACATGGCCGCACCCACCACCGGCCATCGCCGGACCGATTACATCCGCACCATGTATCTGTGCGAGGTGGCCGCCGATTTCGCCCTGTCAGTGCTGAAGCCGGGCGGCCATTTCCTCGCCAAGACTTTCCAGGGCGGCGCCGAGAACGAATTGCTCGCCAGGCTCAAGCAGAATTTCCGCTCGGTCCACCACGTCAAACCGCCGGCCTCGCGCGACGAGTCGGTGGAGCTTTATCTGCTGGCGAAGGATTTTAAAGGCGGAAGCGGGGCAGGGTAAAACCGCTCTGTAGCGATCCTTTGCGCCCCCCTCTGTCCTGCCAGCACCAAAAGGTTCTGCACCGCCCGCCCTCAACCGCCCTGCGGACCAGACACCCCCAGCGTCTTCGGCGCCGTCAGCCCGCCATGTCCCGATACGGCGTTGCCGGCATCGGGCGCCAGCCGCATGAATGACAGCGATGCAGCGGCCGACACCGCCGCGACAATGAAGAACGCGATGTGGAAGTCGCTCAGCGTCAGCGCCCCGCCATGGATTGTCGTCGACACTTCCAGAATGCCGCCGGCCAGCGCCACGCCGAGCGCGATCGACAGTTGCTGGAACACTGCGGCGATCGGCGTTGCCCTGCTGGTGTCGGCGGTCGAAATCTCGGCATAGGCTAGCGCGTTGATGCCGGTGAAGAACATCGAGCGGATGAATCCGCCGGCGAGCAAGGCGGCGAGGATCAGCAGATACGGCGTCTCGGGCGTCAGCAGGCCGTTGATGGCAATCGACGCCGCCGCGATCAACGAGCCGAAGATCAGCACGCGGCGGAAGCCGGCGACCCGGAAGATCAGCGCGGTGACGAATTTCATGCCGATGGCGCCGATCGCCGCCACGAAGGTGATCATTCCCGACTGGAACGGCGTCAGCCCGAAGCCGATCTGGAACATCAGCGGCAAAAGGAAGGGTACGGCGCCGATGCCGATGCGGAACAGCCCGCCGCCGAGGACCGAGGCGCGGAACACCTGGTTGCGGAACAGTTCGAGCGCCAGCAGCGGATTTTTGGCGCGGCGCGCATGCAGGAGGTAAAGCACGGCAGAAACCAGCCCGACAGCCACGGTGAGGAAGCCGGCAATCGGCGGCAAGGCCGGCAGGCTGACCACCGACAGGCCGAAAACGATGCCCGATGCCGCCAAGCCGCTCAGCACGAAGCCGATGAAATCGAGCGGCGGCGTTGGCGCCGCTTCGGTCTCCGGCAGGAAGCGCGTGGCCAGCCAGATGCCGATCAGCCCGATCGGCACGTTGATCAGGAAGATCCAGTGCCAGCTGAAATAGGTGGTGATGAAACCGCCGACCGGCGGCCCGACGAGCGGCCCGACCAATGCCGGAACGGTCAGCCACGACATCGCGGCGACGAGCTCGCTCTTCGGCGTGGCGCGCACCAGCACCAGCCGTCCCACCGGCGTCATCAAGGCGCCGCCAATGCCTTGCAGGAAGCGTGAGACCACGAAGGCCGGCAGCGAATTCGACACCGCGCAAGCGACCGATCCGACGATGAACACGGCAATCGCGGCGCGAAACACGGTCTTGGCGCCAAAATGGTCGGCCATCCAGCCGCTGATCGGAATGAACACCGCCAGCGATACCAGATAGGCGGTCAGCGCCAGCTTGAGCGCTACCGGGCTGGTCTGGAGGTCGACGGCGATCGCCGGCAGCGACGTTGCGATAACGGTCGAATCGATGTTTTCCATGAAAAGGGCGACCGCCAGGATAAGCGGAATGGTGCGGTTCATGGAGCGCGTCCGGATTCGATTGTTGCCGACCGGGGCAAGCCGACAGGCAGGGCGGTTACCACGGGTTGCGTTGGATGTCCCCTTAACTTGCTGTCACATTTGTGCGACCTGGCAGCGGGCATGCTCGAAGCCGGCAAAGAATGGCACCCAAATAAAAACGCCTTGGCGGCGGGTCGCTGGCGCAAATCAGCCAATTCTCGACGTCGGCACCGCCCCTCATCGCCCTGCCGGGCACTTCTCCCGTATAGTGACGGGGAGAAGGGGCTGTCCGGAACCTCGGCGTTCTTTCTGCGACGCTGGAGATTGGCGAAATCCTTAGCGAAGGCGTCCCTCTCGCCATCACTATACGGGGAGAGGATGCCGGCAGGCAGGTGAGGGGCGGCGCAAACCTGAAGCGATTGCCCGCCGGCCTGCCCAGGCAACAGTCAATCAGAGCAGAGCAGCGGTGAATGCCGGTCGCCATCCGTCACCGCGAAAGGCATTAAGCTGAGTTGCAGCGCTGTCGTGCACAAGCAATCGGCTTTTCAAAGGCGACGGGACGTGTTACGAGCCAGCGCCAATCCTGAAAGGGAAGAAGACGAGTCGGCGCTGTCCATCCGGTCCAGCGCTTTTCATGCATTCCGAGGGCTGGCCATGGCAAAGATTATCGAAACGTCCACGGGCGCATTGGCGCTGACCTTTGACGATGTGCTGCTGCAGCCGGGTCATTCCGAGGTCATGCCCGGCGAAACCGATATCCGCGCCCGCATTGCCGGCGACATCGACCTCAACGTGCCGATCCTGTCCGCCGCCATGGATACCGTCACCGAGGCGCGTCTCGCCATCGCCATGGCCCAGGCCGGCGGCATCGGCGTCATCCACCGCAATTTCTCGCCGGCCGAACAGGCCGAGCAGGTGCGGCAAGTCAAGAAATTCGAATCCGGCATGGTGGTGAACCCCGTCACCATTGGCCCCGATGCGACGCTCGCCGACGCCCTGGGGCTGATGCGCACCTATAGCATCTCGGGCATTCCGGTGGTCGAGAATGGCGGCGCGGGCGGGCACACGGTCGGACGGCTGGTCGGCATACTGACCAACCGCGACGTGCGCTTCGCCTCCGACCCGGGCCAGAAAGTCTACGAGTTGATGACCCGTGAGAACCTGATCACGGTCAAGGAAAATGTCGATCAGGACGAGGCCAAGCGGCTCCTGCACCAGCACCGCATCGAAAAGCTGGTCGTGGTCGATAGCGGCGGCAATTGCGTCGGATTGATCACCGTCAAGGACATCGAGAAGTCGCAGCTCAACCCGCACGCCACCAAGGACGTGCAGGGGCGCTTGCGCGCGGCGGCCGCCACCAGCGTCGGCGATGACGGTTTTGAGCGCGCCGAGCGGCTCATCGATGCCGGCGTCGACCTTTTGGTGATCGACACCGCGCATGGTCACTCGCAACGCGTGCTCGATGCGGTGACGCGGGCCAAGAAACTGTCCAATTCGGTCCGCATCCTGGCCGGCAACGTCGCCACTTCAGAAGGCACGCTGGCGTTGATCGATGCCGGCGCCGATGCCGTCAAGGTCGGCATCGGGCCGGGTTCCATCTGCACCACCCGCATCGTCGCCGGCGTCGGCATGCCGCAGCTTTCTGCGATCATGTCGGCGGTCGAGACGGCGCAGAAATCGGGCGTCTCGGTCATCGCCGATGGCGGCATAAAATATTCCGGCGATCTCGCCAAGGCGCTCGCCGCCGGCGCCAGTGCCGCCATGATCGGGTCGCTGCTGGCCGGCACCGACGAGAGCCCGGGCGAAGTCTATCTGCACCAGGGCCGCTCGTTCAAAGCCTATCGCGGCATGGGCTCGGTCGGCGCCATGGCGCGTGGCTCCGCCGACCGCTATTTCCAGGCCGAGGTTCGCGACACGCTGAAACTGGTGCCGGAAGGCATCGAAGGGCAGGTGCCTTACAAAGGACCTGTGTCCGGCGTGCTGCACCAGCTTGCCGGCGGCCTGAAAGCCGCTATGGGTTATGTCGGCGGGCGCGACCTTGCCGATTTCCGCGACCGCGCCACCTTTGTACGCATATCCAACGCCGGACTTCGTGAAAGCCACGCCCATGACGTCACGATCACCCGCGAAAGCCCGAATTACCCCGGCGGAGCCTAACCAGTTCGCACGAAGCCTGACGGCAATGATGCTGCGGCTGTCGCGCCACGCTGCCGCGCTCTGTTTTGTCTGCGCGGGGGTTTTCGTCGCCATGACGGCGATGGAGTTCCTCTATTTCCGCCAGCTGAGCGGCGGCCTGCCGTCGCTCGATTTGCGCTTTGCAGGGTTCACCCCGGACGAGGGCATGGCCTGGCTGACGGCACTCGGGCGTCGCGGCAGCGAGATTATCCTGGTCTGGCACTACCTGACCTTCGACCTGCTGTTCCCGGCGCTGCTGTCGCTGACATTGGTCAGCCTGATCCTTGCCGCCGGGCGACGGCTGAAGAACTTCCGGGCTCTGTCCGCCCAGCTCCAGTCGCTGTTCGCGCTCGTCCTGGTGCTGCCCTACACGCTTGCCGATTATGCGCAGAACATCGCGGTGGCCCGCATGCTCTCCGATTTCCTGTCGGCCAATCCGGACTCGCTGTCCTTTGCCTCGGCGCTGATCGTCATCAAATTCGCGCTTCTGGCGATACCGGTGATCGTCATCGCGGTTTTCCACCTGGCCGCTCAGAAACAGCGCTGACTGCCCTTCTCCCACAAGGGGAGAAAGTCTGGCGAATGCTACAAATCGAACAGCGCGATCTTGCGCTTGTCGAACTTGATGGCGAGCTCGCCGCGCACCAGTTTGAGCGCCGCCTCGCCGAACACTGCGCGTCGCCAGCCTTGCAAGGCCGGCACGTCGGCGTCCTCGCCCTCGGCGGCGATGCGGTCGATGTCGTCGCTTGAGGCCAGCACCTTCGAAGCGACGCCCTCCTTTTCGGCGACGATCCGCAACAGCACTTTCAGCAATTCAGCGGCGGCATTGGAGCCTTCGGGCGGCTGAAAACTCTTCGGCAGCTTCGGCATCTCTTCCCTGGGCAAGGCAAGCGCGCCGTTGACCGCGCCAAGCAGCGCCGTTGCCGTCGCCGAGCGTTCCCAGCCTTTCGGCGTGGTGCGCAGCTTGCCGAGTGCTGCCGCATCGCGCGGCGCCTGCTGCGCCACCTCGTAGATGGCGTCGTCCTTGAGCACCCGGCCGCGCGGCACGTCGCGTTCGCGCGCCTCACGCTCGCGCCACGCCGCCACCGCTTGCACGATCGCCAACTCCTGCGGCTTGCGCAGCCGCATCTTCAGCCGCTTCCAGGCGTCCTCCGGATGCGGATCATAGGTTTCGCGGGCGGTCAGCACGTCCATCTCCTCGTTCAGCCAGTGGGCGCGGTTTTCCCGCACCAACTCGGCGCTGAGGTGCTGGTAGACCTCGATCAGATGGGTGACGTCGGCAAGCGCGTAGTCGAGCTGTTTTTCGGAAAGCGGCCGGTGGCGCCAGTCGGTGAAACGTGAGGACTTGTCGAGCCGGGCGCCGGTGACCTTCTGGACGAGCTGGTCATAGGAGACGCTGTCGCCGAAGCCGCAAACCATCGCCGCCACCTGGGTGTCGAACACCGGATGCGGCACCAGATCGCCGAGATGAACGATGATTTCGATGTCCTGGCGCGCCGCATGGAAGACTTTGACGACCGCCTCGTTGGCCATCAGCCTGAAGAACGGCTTCAGGTCGATATCGGGTGACAGCGGATCGATCAGCGCCGTCACCCCGGGTGCTGCCATCTGGATCAGGCAGAGAATCGGCCAAAAGGTCGTCTCGCGAATGAATTCGGTGTCGACGGTGACGAAATCCGACTTTTCGAACGCGGCGAGAGCGGTCTCGAGTTCTTTTTGGGTAGTGATGACGTGCATCAAATCGCTTTTGGCAAAGTGTAAGGTCTCCTTCAATTTCAGCCGCGCGGGCTTTCGTCAAGCCGCTGTCCGGGTTTCAAGACCTGGCGGGCCGTCATCATTGCTTGTCAGGCCCGTCGGAATCATCGTTGCGCTTGGCCAGCCGGGCGAACACCGTCGATGTGCGCAAAAGGCCGATGAAACGACTGCGATGGCCGGCCGGCACGCCCGATCGCACCTGCATCCGGTACAGGATGACCACGACGAAGATGGCATAGACGGTGGCGGTGAACACGAACAGCGCGCTTGGCCCGAAATACTGCATCGCCGTCGAGGCGGCGAACGGCCCGCCAATGGCGCCGAAGGAATAGAACAGCATCAGCGCCGCGTTGATCAGCACGAACTCGCCCTTGTCGGCGCGGTCGTTGGAGTGCGCCGCCGACAGCGAATAGAGCGGCATGGCGAAGCAGCCGAAGATGAAGACGATCACGAAGTTGAGGGACGGATCGCTGCGCGCCCAGAACACCAGCGCCAGCGACGCCAGCAGCGCGCAGCACGTCGTTATCAGCAGCACCGAACGACGGTCCCAGCGGTCGGACAGATAGCCGAGCGGATACTGGATGATGGCGCCGCCGAATATGCCGACGCTGACGAAGGTGACGACGTCGGTGACCGACATGCCGATCTGTTCGGCATAGACCGGCGACAAGGTGCGAAAAGCGCTGTTGGTGACGCCGACGGCAATGCAGCCGAAGCAGCCGAGCGGCGAGATCCGCCAGACGCGGGCGAGGTCGAGCTTGACGTCTTCGGGCGGGGTCGGGTTGGAGCGATCGCCGAGCGACACCGGCACCAGCGAGAGCGTGATCATGATCGACATGACGGCGAAGATGCCGAAACCGCCGGCGCCGACGATCGGGATCAGGAACTGTGCGCCGGTGACCGAACCGATGTCGACCATCCGGTAGATGGCCAGCACCCGCGCGCGGTCCTTGTTGGCGGCCCCGGAATTGAGCCAGGCTTCCATGATGGTGAACAGGCCGGCGAAGCAGAAGCCGCCGGCGAGACGCAACGCGCACCACATGACCGGGTCGACGACCAGCACCAAAAGCAATGTCCCGGCCGATGCGATCGCCGCCAGCGCGGAAAACGCGCGGACATGGCCGACGGCCTTCATGATGTGGGTGACGGCGAGGCAGCCGAGCAGGAAGCCGGCGAAATAGAACGTCCCCATCAGGCCGATGGTCGAGGCCGAAAACCCCTCCTGCGCCCCGCGCAATGCGATCAAGGTGCTCTGCAGGCCGTTGCCGCCGAGCAGGATGCCGGCGGCAATAAGGAGCGGGATCAGCGGGCGCATGGAGGACATGAAGGAGGGCCTGTCGTTGATCCTTCTTGAACCATCGCCCACGTCAATGCCAGCGGCAATTGCCGGCGGTTAGCAGGCCAGCGCCGACTATCAACGTATCAGTTCGATTTTAGCTGGGAAATCCTTCGCGCTGCCGATGGCGCACTCGGGTGGCTTGCCGCCCTACCGAAGAATTCTGTTTGTCATCAGCCATTTGACGGAGCGGGGCCACGCGTAATTCGCACCCATCCGCAGATCGGTAAAACCCTGCGAAACAGGTTGCCCGGTATCAGCGTCGAGGATGCGAATGAACATCGTATGCTCTGTTCGGCTGACGCGCGTTACGACGCCCAGCAAGGCAAGAGACGCGCCGTGCTCTTTGGCGATCTTGCTTTCACAGCCGCCGCAATTGCGCAATCCGTGCGGCGCGACCGCCTGCTCATCCCCGGCTGGCACATCAAGCACTGTAAAACGCCCTGACTGGGAGAGCATGTCCTTCGCCATTTGTGCCGACTCGGACAGATAGCGCCTATCATGTTCATCCGGCGGAATTATGCCTGCGCCAGCGCTCTTGTCTTCCAATTCGAAAGGAAACACCTCGATAGACATCGGCTTTGTCTGTGCGTGTACAAATGCGCAGGTGCCGACAAGCAGCATCACCAGGACAGTCAATGTGCGAATGCGCATGGTAGTCCTCCCGCCAATGTGACGGCCATTGTACACGGCTCGGCCACGCTGATCACGATCAGGCGGAGGAAATTCTACACTTTGACTGTGGTGCGGAGTTTTCACACAGCCACGGACGAATGCCGAAGTTCGAATCAAGATGCTGCCCGGGCGACGCCTGCCTTGACAAAGGCGGCCTCTCATGTGCTTTTCGCGCAAATTTTCGGGCCGGGCCATCATGCCTTGGCCGCAATCAGACATCCGGACTTACCCATGACAATGCATTGTTACCGCAGCCATACCTGTGCCCAGTTGAGGAAAAGCGACGTCGGCTCTTCCGTTCGCCTTTCGGGCTGGGTGCATCGCGTACGCGATCACGGCGGCCTGCTGTTCATCGATTTGCGCGACCACTATGGCCTGACGCAGATCGTCGCCGACCCGGATTCGCCGGCTTTCAGGATTGCCGAGACCGTGCGCGGCGAATGGGTCGTCCGCGTCGACGGCGAGGTCAAGGCCCGTCTGGCCGAGACCGCGAACGCCAATTTGCCGACCGGCGAAATCGAGGTTTTCGCGCGCGAGATCGAAGTGCTGTCGGCGGCCAAGGAACTGCCGCTGCCGGTGTTCGGCGAGCCGGACTATCCCGAGGACATCCGTCTCAAATACCGCTTCCTCGATTTGCGCCGCGACACGCTGCACAAGAACATCGTGGCGCGCACGAAGATCATCGCCGAGATGCGCAAGCGCATGGGCGAGGTCGGCTTCACCGAATTCTCGACGCCGATCCTGACCGCTTCGTCGCCCGAAGGGGCGCGTGATTTCCTGGTGCCGTCACGTATCCATCCCGGCACCTTCTACGCGCTGCCGCAGGCGCCGCAAATATACAAGCAATTGATCATGGTGTCGGGCTTCGACCGTTACTTCCAGATCGCGCCTTGCTTCCGCGACGAGGACCCGCGCGCCGACCGCCTGCCGGGTGAATTCTACCAGCTCGACCTGGAGATGAGCTTCGTCGAGCAGGACGACGTTCTGGCGACAATGGAGCCGGTGATGCGGGGCGTGTTCGAGACCTTTGCCGCCGGCAAGCCGGTGACGCAGGAGTTTCCGCGCATCGCCTACGACGTCGCCATGCGCAAATACGGCACCGACAAGCCGGACCTGCGCAACCCGATCGAGATGCAGGCGGTCTCCGAACATTTCCGCGAGTCCGGCTTCAAGGTGTTCGCCAACATCCTTGCCAACGACCCGAAGGCCGAGGTCTGGGCCATTCCGGCCAGGACCGGCGGTTCACGCGCTTTCTGCGACCGGATGAATTCCTGGGCGCAAGGCGAGGGCCAGCCGGGCCTCGGCTACATCTTCTGGCGCAAGGAGGGCGAGAAGCTCGAAGGCGCCGGTCCGCTCGCCAAGAACATCGGCGAGGAGCGCACCGAGGCAATCCGCCTCCAACTCGGGCTTGCCGATGGTGACGCCGCCTTCTTCGTCGCCGGCGACCCGAAAAAGTTCGTCTCGTTCGCGGGCGCGGCGCGCACCCGCGCCGGCGAGGAGCTGAACCTGGTCGATCGCGACCGTTTCGAACTATGCTGGATCGTCGACTTTCCCTTCTTCGAATGGAACGAGGACGAGAAAAAAATCGATTTCGCCCACAACCCGTTCTCGATGCCGCAGGGCGGCATCGATGCGCTCAACGGCGAGGATCTGCTCGGCATCAAAGCGTTCCAGTATGACATGGTCTGCAATGGTTTCGAGATCGCTAGCGGAGGCATCCGCAACCATCTGCCGGAAACCATGGTCAAGGCATTCGAGACTGTCGGGCTCAACCGCGAGACGGTCGAGGAGCGCTTCGGCGGCCTCTACCGCGCCTTCCAGTACGGCGCACCGCCGCATGGCGGCATGGCGGCCGGCATCGACCGCGTCGTCATGCTGCTGGTCGGCGCCAGGAACCTGCGTGAAGTGACGATGTTCCCGATGAACCAGCAGGCCTATGATCTGCTGATGAGCGCGCCGGCGGAAGCCAGCCCGCAACAGCTTCGCGAATTGTCGCTGCGCGTCGCAGTGACCAAGAAAGAGGGTTAAAAACCTCCCGCAACCGACTCTAAACGCTGTCGTTTTGCGCTGCCCCTCATTGCCCTGCCGCGCATTTCTCCCCGTATAGTGACGGGGAGAAAGCACTGTCACGAATGATTTCGCCAACTGCCAGCGTTGCAAGATGGGCGCCAACGTCGCGGGCGTCTCCCTTCTCCCCGTCACTATACGGAGAGAAGGTGCCGGCAGGCGGATGAGGGGTGGAGCTGACGCCCCGCCCCAATCAGTCTTCGTTCGCCTTGACCGTCACGCCAAGCGTCTTCGTCAGGTCCGCCGGGTTGGACATGGCGCCTGCCATGATCAGCGCGAACGGCACCGCTGCCGGCGGCTCGGCCAGGATCTCAATGCTCTGCGGATCGTCGAGATATTTGCCGACCGCAGCCGACACCTGCGCCGTCAATTCCGGATTGTTGAGCTGCGCCATGCCGAAAGGCACGACCGCCTTGGCCTGGTTGGCGATGTCCTTGCCGGACATGCCTTGCTGCTTTCCGACATAGTCCAGCACCTTGTTGGTCAACGAATCGTCGTCGAAGCGGATCGAAGCGCTGTTGAACGAAAGCTGCTGCAAGACGCCAAGCATGGCCATGCCTTGCGCCGAATTGTCGGCGCCTTCGGGCTGCGCCGCCATCTTCTTCTGCATCTCCTGCAGCGACTTGATGACGTCAAGCGTGTAGCCGCCGAAACCGAAGGTCATGCCGAGCGTTCCGGCATTGTCGACAGCGATGTCGTACTTCGACAGCTCCATCTTGCCGTCCGCAGGCTGCCAAGTGCCCTCCATGGCAAGGTTTCCGGTGATGTTCTGGTAGCCGAGCGCGTTGATCACCTCCTTGGATTTCGGGTCCTCGACCAGCGTCAGGTCGGCATTGAACTTTTCCGTGGTGCCGGAAAACGCCATCGCCTTGCCGTCGGCTGGCGGGGTGATTTCGATGGCGAGCCCGTCCATCGAGAAGGCGGTCTTGTCGGCGACCTTGACCGTCATGTTGTCGAGCTCGGCCGATTCATACATCATCATTGAACCGAGCGGGCCTGTGGCGCCGTCGGCCGGAACCGTCATGTCGTGGATGATGAAGGGGCTGAGGTCGAGCGTGACGCCGTTTTCGCTGTGCTGGAATGCCGAAGTCGAGACGGTTTCGATTTCATAACCGCCGTTGGCTTCGGTCACGCCTTCGAGCTTGATGTCGCCGATCTTGAGCGCTTCCTTTTCGGCCGCCGGTTTGAGGGCCACGCCCTGCAGCACCATGCTGGAGGCATCGCCCGTCACCCCGGTCCAGGAGATGTCGACGCCCTGCGCGGCGAGAGCCGCCTTCAGCCGGTCGGCGACCGCCGCATCTTGCGCGAGGGCCGCATTCAGCGGCAGCGTCAGCAGCAAGGTCGAAAAAGCGAGTTTGTTGAGTGTCGAGCGTCTGATCGTCATCGCGGTTCCCTGAGAGTGTGCTGAAGATTTTTCAATTTGTTGCGCCGTTACCCTTCCGTGACGAACTGGACGGGAAAAAGGCGTTCCGCCGCACAATGGTCGAAAACCACGGCGAAAGGCAAATCCGATTCATTGCCATAGAAGCGGGATGTAACCGAGTGATGTTGCTGGCATCCAGTTCGTATTGCGCAAGAGGCTGCCCCATTCAGGCGCCTCTTGCCGCGAATCACCCGCTCGGCTAGTCCCAACCTATGGGAAAAAGGCTTTTGCCGCCTGGCGATGGCGGTGGCGACAACATCGAGCCGGTCGATCTGAAGAAAGCGCTGGAAGAGCGCTATCTCGCCTATGCGCTGTCGACCATCATGCACCGGGCGCTGCCGGATGTGCGCGACGGGCTGAAGCCGGTCCATCGCCGCATCATGCATGCCATGCGGTTGCTCAGGCTCAACCCCGACCAGGGCTTCGCCAAATGCGCCCGCATCGTCGGCGAGGTGATGGGCAAGTTCCATCCGCATGGCGACCAGTCGATTTACGACGCGCTGGTGCGGCTGGCGCAGGATTTTTCGATGCGCTATCCCCTGGTCGACGGCCAGGGCAATTTCGGCAATATCGATGGCGATAACGCTGCCGCCATGCGCTACACCGAAGCGCGCATGACCGACGTGGCGACCGAGCTGCTGTCCGGCATCACCGAGAATGCGGTCGACTACCGGCCGACCTACAATGAGGAGGACGAGGAGCCGGTCGTGCTGCCCGGCGCCTTTCCCAACCTGCTCGCCAACGGTTCGTCCGGCATTGCCGTCGGCATGGCGACCTCGATCCCGCCGCACAATGCCGCCGAGCTCTGCGACGCCGCCCTGCATCTGATCGAGCAACCCGATGCGCCGGTGACGACGTTGATGGATTTCGTCCAAGGCCCGGATTTCCCGACCGGCGGCATCATCGTCGACAGCCGCGCCTCGATCCTCGAAGCCTACGAGACCGGTCGCGGTGGTTTCCGCGTCAGGGCGAAATGGAGCCAGGAGGACCAGGGCAGGGGCACCTGGAGCATCGTCGTCACCGAAATCCCCTATGGCGTCCAGAAGGCGCGGCTGATCGAAAAGATCGCCGAGCTGCTGATGGCGCGCAAATTGCCGCTGCTCGAGGACATCCGCGACGAGAGTGCCGAGGATATCCGCGTCGTTTTGGTGCCGAAGAGCCGTTCGGTCGATCCCGGCATCCTGATGGAATCGCTGTTCAAGCTGACCGAGCTCGAAAGCCGCTTTCCGCTCAACATGAACGTCCTGTCGCGCGGCAAGATACCCAACGTGCTGTCGCTGAAAGGCGTGCTCAAGGAATGGCTGGAGCACCGCCGCGAGGTGCTGATCCGCCGCTCCAGGCATCGCCTCGGCGAGATCGAAAGGCGGCTGGAGATCCTCGCCGGCTATCTGATCGCCTATCTCAACATCGACGAGGTGATCAGGATCATCCGCGAGGAGGACGAGCCCAAGCAAGTGATGATGGCTCGCTGGTCGCTCACCGACAACCAGGCCGAAGCCATCCTCAACATGCGGCTGCGTGCCCTGCGCAAGCTCGAGGAATTCGAGATCCGCAAGGAATTCGACGGTCTCACCACCGAGAAGAAGCAGATCGAGGCGCTGCTTGCGTCCGATGCCAGGCAGTGGGCGACGATCAAGTGGGAAGTCTCCAGCATCCGCGAGAAATTCGGACCGGAAACCGCGCTCGGCAAGCGCCGCACCCAGTTCGCCGACGCCCCCGAACATGACCTGACCGACATAGCCCATGCCATGATCGAGCGCGAGCCGGTCACCGTGGTCGTTTCGGAAAAGGGCTGGCTCAGGGCGATGAAAGGGCACCTGACCGATCATTCGTTGCTGACCTTCAAGGAGGGCGACAGCCTCAAGCTCGCCTTTCACGCCCAGACCACCGACAAGGTCCTGGTCTTCACCACCGGCGGCAAGTTCTACACGATCGGCGCCGACCGGCTGCCGGGCGGGCGCGGCCATGGCGAACCGATCCGCATCATCGTCGATATGGACAACGACCAGGACATCGTCACCGCCTTTGTCCATGATCCCAAGCGCAAGCTGCTGCTGGTGTCGCACGACGGTAACGGCTTCATCGTGCCGGAAGAGGAAGTCGTCGCCAACACCCGCAAGGGCAAGCAGGTGATGAACGTCAAGGCGCCCGACGAGGCCCAGCGCTGCATGCCGGTCGCCGGCGACCATCTCGCCATCGTCGGCGAGAACCGCAAGATGCTGGTCTTCCCGCTCGCCGAAATCCCCGAGATGGGGCGCGGCAAGGGCGTTCGCCTGCAGAAATACAAGGATGGCGGCGTCCTCGACCTCAAGACCTTCACGCTCGCAAGCGGTCTCTCCTGGCAGGATTCTGCCGACCGCACCTTCATCAAATCACGTGAAGAGCTAGTCGAATGGATCGGCGCCCGAGCCTCGGCTGGACGCATGGTGCCGAAGGGATTCCCGAGGACGGGGAAATTTAGTTAATCTCCCCCCTTGAGGGGGAGATGTCGCCGAAGGCGACAGAGGGGGTCGGAACGTTCAGGCGCGACGCGACCTCTTATTGCGACAGAGGAGGCTGGAGCTTCACGCGCGGCGACCCCCTCTGGCCTGCCGGCCATCTCCCCCTCAAGGGGGGGAGATTAGCAGTTCCATCCAAACATTTGGAATGTCGTCACGATTGCTGCACTATCATGGCGCATAAGCATCGCTACATAAGACGCGGACACACGCGTTTGGGAGAAACAGGCACTTGAAGGAAACCAGGGTTCGGAAACCGGAAGGGCAGCAACGCCTGTTCGGCCTGTCGACGCCGGTCAGATCCGCGGTCATTCCGCCGCTGTCGGCGGCGCGGTGGCTGCTGGTGCTGATCGTCGCCGCCGGGGTCTATTTCTTTCATGGTTTCCTGGTCCCGGTGCTGGCTGCTCTGGTCATCGCCTTTGCCAGCTGGCCGCTCTATCGGCGGTTGCTTGCTGCCGTCGGCAGCAACCGCACGGTCGCCGCGACATTGGCGATCCTGTTCATCCTGACCTTCCTGGTGGTGCCGATCGCGCTCGCCGGCGCCTACGCCAGCAACGAAGTCCGCGAATGGGTTGGCTGGGCGATCGAGACCAACCGCCATGGTGCGGTGACCCCGCACTGGATCGCCACGCTGCCAGTGGTCGGCGACTGGCTGAACGAGCAGTGGACGCGCAATCTCGGCCATCCCGGCGGCATCGGCGAGCTGATCCAGCTGATCAGCGGCGCCAACATCGGCAGCATCTACCGCGGCGTGCTGGCCGCCGGCGGCAGCGCCTTCGGCCTTCTGCTGGCGCTGCTGTTCATGATGATCGCGCTGTTCTTTGCCTATCGCGACGGCGAGCATTTCGCCGGCCAGGTCGACCGTCTCGGCGAACGCATCCTGCCGACCAGGTGGGAGCGGATTTCACGCGTCGTGCCGGCGACGATTTCCTCGACGGTGACCGGCATGACCATTATCGCCATCGGCGAGGGGGTGGTGCTGGGCGTGGCCTACTGGCTGGCCGGCGTGCCGTCGCCGGTGACGCTGGGCGCCCTGACCGGCATCATGGCGCTGATCCCCGGCGGCGCACCGCTGTCCTTCACGCTTGTTTCGATCTATCTCGCCGCCAGCGGCTCGCCGATGGCCGGTTTGGCGCTGTTCATCTGGGGAAGCGTCGAACTGTTCATCGTCGACAAGACATTGCGGCCGAAGCTGGTCGGCGGCCCGATAAAGCTGCCGTTCCTGCCGACCTTTTTCGGCCTGGTCGGCGGCGTCAAGACGATGGGCTTTCTTGGCCTGTTCATCGGTCCGGTGCTGATGGCGTTGCTGGTCGCGATCTGGCGCGAATGGCTGCGCGAGGTGGAATTGGCCGACGAGCTTGCCCCCGCAGCGCCGGCGGAACTCGAAGGGGCGCCGCCGCAAATCGAAATCGTTGCCAAGAAGAAGTCTCAGGCCGGGTGACGGACTGCAAGGCTGGCGCGGCGTTTTCGCCCCTCAAGCAGCTGCCATAGCGAATGGACAACCAGCGTGACGATCAGGATCGCGCCGCCGATCAGGCTGTTGCGCGACGGCGTCTCGGCAAAGATCATCCACATCCAGACCGGCGCCAGCACGGTTTCGAGCAGATAGAACATCGCCACTTCCGGTCCCGAAATATATTTCGGTCCGTTGGCGAGGCAGAAGAACGAGATCGGCATGATGACGGCGCCGTTGAAGATGATCCACCATGGCGCGTTTACCTGAAACCCTTCGCCCGAAACCATGAACACCGCGACGGCCATGGGCAGGATCACGCCGATCAGCGAAGCGAACCCCATGTCCTTGCCGCTGGCGCGCGAGACGGTGATGGCCAGCGCGATGAAGAAAGCCGAGCACAGCGCCATGAGGTCACCGAACAGGTGGCCGGTGCCGATCGAATCGCCGACGATGATCGCGACGCCGACGATCATGGCCAGCATCGCCATCACGGTGACCAGTCGCGGTCGCTCCTTCAGGAACAGCCAGGACAGCAGCGCCGCGAACACGGTGTTGAAGGCCAGGATGAAGACCAGGTTGGCGGTCGTGGTGTGATAGATACTGATGACGAAGGTAACCGAGGTCAGGCCGTAGCACAGGGCGACGACGAGCCCTGACCAGCCGGGGATGAGCTGGGGCGCGTTACGGCTCAGCGAGCGCCACACAGCCCAGATGATCAGCGCCGCGACCAGGGTGGTGCCGGTGCGCAGCAGGAGGATCGTCCATGCGCCGCCGTCGGCGAGCCGGATCAATGGAATGTCGATGGTCAGCGTCAGCCCGCCGATGGCGGTGATGAGAAGGCCTTTTTGATGATCGTTGTGGGACGACATGGCAGTTCCCGCAATAAATTTGGAGGCAGGCGCAGAATTGGCCCAGCGTCTGGCGTTTCAGCCAGGCAGCCGAAAACCAGAAGCATCCTCCTTGAAGCAGTTTAAGGATGGTTGGCGAAAGAGCGGATCAGCGCGAAACCGCTTCGTGGTCGTAGCGTTCCCAGCCCTTCGGGCCGAGATGCTCCTGCGGCATGAAGCGCATCTTATAGTTCATCTTGCGCGAGCCGTTGACCCAGTAGCCAAGATAGACATGGGGCAAGCCCATCGCCCTGGCGCGAGCGATGTGGTCGAGGATCATGAAGGTGCCGAGCGAGCGGTCCTCGAAGTCCGGGTTGAAGTAGGAATAGACCATCGACAGGCCATCGGCCATCTTGTCGGTGAGGGCGACTGCGATCAACTCGCCCTGGCCCTTGCCGGTGATAAAGCTGTCGGGGCCGCGGCGCCGGTATTCGATGACCTTGGTGTCGACATGCGTGTCCTCGACCATCATGGCGTAGTCGAGCACCGTCATGTCGGACATGCCGCCGCGGCGATGGCGGGCATCGAGATAGCTGCGGAACAGCGAATACTGCTCGGTCGACGGTTGCGCGTCGTGCATCGCGCCGATGAGGTCTGAATTGTGCTGTATCACCCGCTTCATATTGCGGCTGGCAGTGAATTCCTGCGCCAGGATGCGCACCGAAACGCAGGCGCGGCAAGTCTCGCAGGCCGGCCGGTAAGCGATGTTCTGCGATCGCCGGAAGCCGCCTTGCGTCAACAGGTCGTTCATCTCCGATGCCTTGTCGCCGACCAGATGCGTGAACACCTTGCGCTCGAACTGGCCCTCAAGATACGGGCATGGCGACGGCGCGGTCAGGAAGAACTGCGGCGACTGGGTTGGATGCTGCGTCATCGACCCTTGGAAACACTCCTGCGAATCATCATACCTTTGGCGCGCACGGCGAAAAATTCAACAGGATTGTGAAAGTGTGGCCACCGGACGCCTTCACTTTGCACATAAATGCTCGCTGGGACTGGTGAAAAGCTGTTTCAGCGGTCACTGCGGCTGACCACCGTGCCGAGCAGCAGGTCGTGCAGCGTGCGCTTGCGGTCGGCAAACAGCGACACCAGAAGGACCAGCGGCGTCAGGATGACGTTGCCGGCCCAGAACAGAACCGAATGCACCACCGCCGTCAGCCCGTCGATACGGGTGCCGTCCAGGCGGTCGAGCCGGATCCCCATCATCTTCATGCCCGTCGTGGCCTGGTCGGCGCTGCCGAGCGTGTTCCAGATGTAAAGGATGGCGACGGCCGGCACGAGGATGGAAAACAGCATCCAGCCAAGGCCAAGCGTCAAAATCCCGAGGAAGAACACCAGGATCGCGAACGGAATGGTGAGCAGCGCGACGATGCAATAATCGATGATGAAGGCGAGGACACGCCGCGTGCGCACGCCATCATAGGCCCTGACATCATCGAGCCTGCTGATTTCGCCGTCGAGAACGCGCGCGTTCATGTCATTTCCTCGCAATCAGGCCCGGCATAGGGTGCGGACCGCCTGGTGTTGAAATGGTGAAGTCCTGCGGCGGAATCAAGATCGAGCCTTTTTTCGGCCCTGCTACCGGAGGCAACGCCGAATGTAGACTGGATCGGTTGAATTTGCAGCACGGATGACGTTAGTTTGCTGCAGCGCAACAAATACGGCAAATGTGCCCAAGGGGCGAGGGACAGGGCCAATATGGACTACGACATGCTGGTCATCGGCAGCGGGCCCTCAGGGCGCCGCGCCGCGGTGCAGTCGGCCAAGCTCGGCAAGTCCGTGCTGGTGGCCGACAGGGGCCGGCGCCTTGGCGGCGTGTCCGTGCATACCGGCACCATCCCGTCGAAGACCTTGCGGGAAACCGTGCTAAACCTCTCGGGCTGGCGCGAGCGCGGCTTCTACGGGCGCGGCTACCGGGTCAAGCAGGATATATCGGTCGGTGATCTGATCGAACGCCTGCACAAGACGCTCGATCACGAGGTCGAGGTGCTGCAGCACCAGTTCATGCGCAACACGGTCAAGAGCGTGCGCGCCACAGTCAAGTTTCTCGGTCCCAACAGAGCCAGCCTGACGACGGACACCGGCGACTACAGCGAGGTCGGTTTTGCGCATGCGCTGATCGCGGTCGGCACCCGCCCGCACCGGCCGCGCGACGTGCCCTTCGACAGGATCCGTGTCTTCGACAGCGACGAAATGCTGGAACTCGAGCGCCTGCCGCGGACGCTGACGGTGATCGGCGCCGGCGTCATCGGCGTCGAATACGCGACGATCTTTTCGGCGCTCGACGTGCCGGTGACGCTGGTCGAGCCGCGCGACAGCATCCTCGATTTCGTCGACCGTGAGATCGTCGACGATTTCATCCATCAGATGCGCGACCGCGGCATGACGATCCGGCTCGGCAGTGCGATCAAGGAGATCGCCTCGAAACCAGACTATGCCGAGGTGACGCTTGCCGACGGCCGCAGCATACGCTCGGAGATGGTGCTTTATGCGGCGGGGCGCACCGGCAATGTCGGCGCGCTCGGCCTCGATGTGGTCGGCATCGAGGCCGACTCCCGGGGCCGCATCAAGGTCGACCCGCAGAGCTTCCGGACCAGTGCGCCGAACATCTATGCCGCCGGTGACGTCATCGGCTTTCCGAGCCTCGCCTCGACCTCGATGGAGCAGGGCAGGGTGGCCGCCTGCCATGCCTTCGGCGTGCCGTTGCCACCGCCGCCGGAAACCTTTCCCTACGGCATCTACGCCGTGCCGGAAATCTCGACCGTCGGCCAGTCCGAGGAGCAGGTGCGCGAGGGCGGCGGCGCCTATGAGGTCGGCGTGGCGCGCTTCCGCGAAACCTCGCGCGGCCATATTATGGGCGTCAACACCGGCTTCCTGAAGCTTCTGTTCTCGATCGAAACGCGCCGGCTGCTCGGCGCGCATATCGTCGGCGAGGGCGCAACCGAACTGATCCATATTGGCCAGGCGGTGATCAATCTCGGTGGCACCGTCGATTTCTTCGTCAACAACACCTTCAACTATCCGACGCTGGCCGAAGCCTACAAGATCGCCGGGCTGGATGCCTGGAACCGGATGGGGCGGGCATAGGGCGACGGGCTCATCAATTCGCCTGCGCGATGGCGGCTGCCGGGCCCGCCAGCCACTGCCTGACGATTTCAGCATCCCGGTCGCCGATTTCATGGCCGGAGCCGATGGTGTGGGCCTCGACCGCGGCGCCATGCGATTCGAGCAATGCGACCAACGCCGGCGCGAAGGGCGCGTAGGTCAGGTCATCTGCGCCGGCGATGATCAGCACGCGCGCTTTGGACAGATCTGCCGGGGGCACGTCGTCGAGCACCGGCATCGGGCGCAGCAACGCTGCCCGTTCGATGCGGCCGGAATGCAAAAGCATCACGCTCGAAACCAGATTGGCGCCGTTTGAATAGCCGAGGAAACTCGTCCGGGCGAGATCGAGACCGTGGCGGTTCGCGGCCGCGGTGATGAAGCCGGCGAAAGCGTCCGTCTCGGCGCGGATACTGTCCTGTTCGAAACGCGTCGGCGTGATCCGCGCGAACCAGCGGAAACCGTCCTCCTGGGCGACACGGCCACGCACCGTCACCAACACCGCATGCGGTGCGATTTGCCGCGCCAGCGCCACCAGCGTCGTTTCGTCGACGCCGGATCCGTGCAGCAGGAAAAGGCATTCGCCGCTTGCATCCACGGGCCGGTAAAGTCGGTAGAGAAACGGCAGGTCGCGCCGCAAAAAGCCGTCTTCCGGAGGTTTTTCGGCCATATTGCATCCTTTTGATTTCGTGTGGTTTTTATTCATTTGCCGGCTTCAAACGGAATATTTTCGGGCTCCTTCAAAGTTGATTGAACCGGGCGCATTTCAGTCCGTTTGTTTGCCGATATGCTCCTGCGGGAGGAATCGAAGCGGTGCGTCCGGCGGTCGCATCGATCGCGGCATGAACAACCAGCTTTGAGGCCTTTTATCGATGACCATGTCAATTTCACCGGATCGCGGGCCGCGTATCCCGGATCGCGGGCCGCGTGCCGCGGAACGCGATACGCGCATCGATGTGTTCCGCGCTCTCGCTCTGCTGATCATATTCGTCGACCATGTCCCGGGCACGGTTTTCGAAACCCTGACCTACAAGAATTTCGGCTTTTCGGATGCCGCCGAGGCCTTCGTGCTGATCTCCGGCATGTCCGTCGCGCTCGCCTACGGCGCAAAATTCCAGTCCGGAGACCGGCTCCTGGCGACACTGAAATTGTGGCGCCGCGCCGGAGTGCTCTATGTCGCCCACATCGTCACGACGATGGCGGTGCTGGCCATCTTCTGCGCGGCGGCGATGTTCGCGAAGCGGCCGGACATGCTGACCCTGATCAACATCGAACCGTTGATCAGGGACCCGCAACATGTGCTGATCGGCATCGTCACGCTTGGCCATCAGCTTGGCTACAACAACATCCTGCCGGTCTATGCGGTGCTGCTGCTGATGGCGCCAACCTTCCTGCTGTTCATCAGCTACCGGCCTTTCACGGCGCTCGCCCTGTCCGGAACTCTGTGGCTGGTTGCCGGGATTTACCAAATCGCCCCGCCAAATTATCCGGAGCCCGGCTTCTGGTTCCTCAATCCGCTGTCGTGGCAGTTCCTCTTCAACATCGGCCTGGCGAGCATGCTGCACATCAGGCGCGGCGGCGTCATTCCGGTCAATCGCTGGCTGGTCGGCGCGTCGGCGGCCTATGTCGCGACGGCGTTGGTCTGGGTGCACAGCCCGCTATGGGGGCACGTGTCGTGGCTGAACCTGCCCGTGGTGCTGACCGGCTTCGACAAGACCTTCTTGTCGCTGCCGAGGCTGCTGCACATCCTGGCGGTGAGCTATCTGATCGTGGCGTTTCCTTCTGTCTCCAACCTCTTCCGCACCAGCCGCGATCATCCGCTCGCCATATTGGGCAAGCGATCGCTGCCGGTTTTCATCGCCGGCACGCTGATCGCCATGGCGGCGCAGGTGATGAAGCTGATCAACCCGGGCGGATTTGCCTATGACAGCCTGCTGATCGCCGCCGGCATCGCCATGCAGTTCGCGCTCGCCTATTATCTCGAATGGCTGTCTTCTATTGGCGGCAACAGCAAGCCGGTCCGCAGCCAGGCGCCGCCGATCCATGCATCCTTCGGCGTGGGCGGCATGGCGGCAGGCGTTAATAGGTAGACGCCGGGCTCAGGCTGTCTTGGGCGGCGGCCCCGAAGATGCCCTGACGACAAGCTCGACGCCAAGCGTCTCGCGCCGCACCGTGCCGTCGAAATCGAGGATCGTTCGTGCCGCCCGGCGGCCGATCTCGGCGATTGGCTGCGCGACCGTGGTCAGCGGAGGATCGCAAAGTGCGGCGTCAGGCACGCCGTCGAAGCCGACGACGGAGACGTCGCCGGGAACCGCAATGTCACGCGCGGCCAACCATTCGATCGCGACCATGGCGATCCGGTCCGACATCGCCAGGATGGCGGTCGGCTGCGCTGCCGAGGCGAAGATCGTTTCGAGGCCGGCCCTTGTGCTGGCTTCGTCGTTTTCGGTCTCGTATACCGGTATCCCGGCGGTATCGACACCATATCGGGAAAACGCCTCGAAATAGCCGACGAGGCGATCGCGCGTGCCGGTGTAAAGGGCCGTCCGGACCTTCTCCGGCGAGACAAGGCCGGTGCTGCCGTCGGCGAAGGGCAGCGCCAGCACGGCAAAGCGCCGATGGCCAAGCTCGGCGAGATGCTGCGCCGCCAGGCGGGCGCCGGCGACATTGTCGACGCCGATTGCCGAAACAGTGTCGTCGTCGAAGCCGAGCTCAAGCGCGACAAAGGGGAGTTTGCGTTCGCGCGTCAGTTCGACAAGCCGTGAACCGCCCTCGATGCAGAACAGGATGAAGCCGTCGACCAGCGCGCTCTGGATGTTCCAGGCAAGTTTTTCCTGGTTGCCGGCCGATACCAGTGCTATTCCCGCGCCGGTGGCGTCACAGGCGTCGGAAATGCCGGCCATCATCGCGCGGGCAAAGGGATCATCGAAGAAATAGGACAGCGGCTCGGTCGTGGCGACGCCGATCGCGTTGACCTTGCCGGCGCGCAGCAGCCGGCCCTTGGGGTCGGGACCGGCATAGCCCATCGCCTCGGCCGCCGCCTTGACCCGTTCGCGGACTTCCTCGCGCACGATCTCGGGACGGCTGAAGACGTTGGAGGCGGTGCCGTGCGAAACCCCGGCGGCCTTGGCGATGTCGGCCAGCCGGATGGGTCTGGTATTGCTTTCGCTGGATGATGCCATTTTTCTGCTCCAGCCTGCTATCTAGCACCTTTGTTGGATCGATTCAAATTTTGCTTGACATCGGCGTAATCCAGACCTAGTTTTGAATCGATCCAATTGAGTTGTCAGCAAGGAGTGAGCCATGCACCCCGTCAATTATCTGTTCGAAGACACCTATCGCAACGACTGGAGCATGATTTCGAAGGCGGTGACCCGGACGCGTCGCGGCAGCGCCGGCCCGTGGATCCGCGATCTCCGTTTTCTCGTGGAGCGCAAGCGGAGCTGATCGGCAGCGCTTTTTTTATGCCTGTCGATTGGATCGATTCAATTCTAAAAATCGAAGAGGAAACCAAGCCATGCACCCGATCAATCACCTGTTCGAAGAGATCTATCGCAATTATTGGGGCATCTCGCCGGCCATCGACAGGCCGGAGCGGAGGCGCCTGGCCAAGCCGGCGGCGCGCAATCGCGACCTGCCGGTTCGGCCTGAGCGCCGGCAGGAGTGGCCGTCGTCTGACTGACCGTCGTTTGGCGGAAACCGAATCCGGCCGCCTCAGGTGCGCGGGCGCTTCAGCGCCGAGGCCGCAACCGCCAGCCAGCCGGCGATGAGCAAGGTGCCGCCGATCGGCGCCGACATCGAAAAAAGCCGCGAGCCGAGGAAGTCGCGGGCAAGCAGATCGCCGCAGAACAAGACAAGCCCGACGAGAAGAATAAGGCTTGCAGTTCGCATGATCCGGTTTGCGCCAACGAGGCCGACGGCAAGGAAGACCGGTGCATGCATGAGCAGGAAGGTCGCGACCGTGCCGACGAAAGCGCCGCCCAGATGTGCCGCCGCGGCAGAAAGCGCCACACCGGCCGCGCCGCACAGGCCGCCGGCGAAAACGAGGATGCGGCCGATGCCGCTTGCTGGGTGGTCGGCTGTGCTCATGTCTTGGACTCCGTGAAGTGGCCCGCAAACGGTGTCAGGATTTGCCCGCCTGCACCAGCATGTCGCGTGCGCGGCGCGACTGGACCAGCCAGTTATACGCCGCTCCGCCCGCCATCAGCACGGATGTGCCGAGAAACACCGCGCGCATGCCGAAATGACCGCCGACGAAGCCGCCGAGCAGCGGCCCGGCAACCTGTCCGACATACTGCGCCGAGATCGACAGACCGA
This sequence comes from Mesorhizobium sp. WSM4820, assembly GCF_055811075.1. Lineage (NCBI taxonomy): Bacteria > Pseudomonadati > Pseudomonadota > Alphaproteobacteria > Hyphomicrobiales > Phyllobacteriaceae > Mesorhizobium > Mesorhizobium sp. WSM4820. The sequence goes on from NZ_JBVVQN010000001.1 coordinate 114,261, forward strand.
GCACATTGCCGCCGACGCCGTCCGGAACATTATGGCGGATGACACTGGTGATGCAGGGCAAGAGGCCGCCAAGCGCGAGTCCCATCAGGAAACGCAGGCCGACGAGCTGCCAGCCCTGGGTGACGAAAGCCTGCGGGATCAGCAGCAGCGCCGAGACGGCAAGCGCCGCGATGATGACGTTCCAGTGGCCAACGCGGTCGGCGAGCTTGCCGAGACGCGAGGCCGACAGGATGGCGCCAAGTGCCGCCGCCGACATGACCACGCCGGACATCAGCGTGACCCGGCTTTGGTCCTCGATGATCTGCTGCACATAGACCGCGATGATCGGCTCGATCGACATGGTGGCGAAGCTCAGCAGCATGCCGGTCACCAGCATCGCGACGACCGGGCGCTTGTCCGGGATTTGCGACCAGCCGCCTTTCGGCTTCTCAGTCGATGCCGATTTGTCGGTTTCCGGGCGAAGGTCCTCCTTGATGAGAAAAGTAGTTGCCAGGAACGCCAGGAAAATGACGCCGCCGGCGAGCAGGAAGGTGGCGCGGATGCCGATCAAGGGCGGCAGCGCGCCGCCGAGCAAGGGACCGACGAGAGCGCCGCCGGTGATGCCGGCCGACAGCACGCCGAGCGCCCAGCCCGACCGTTCCTTCGGCGTCTGCATGGCGACGAGAATGGTCGAGCCCGAGGAATAGCCACCGGCGAAACCAATCAGCAGGCGTAGCAGCACCAATTGCCAGACGGTCTCCACCATGCCGGTCAGCGACATGCAGACGGCCATGCCGAAACTGGCGCGCACCAGCATCAGCTTGCGGCCGTAGCGGTCGCCAAGCCGTCCCCACAGCGGCGCGACCAGCGCGGCGGCGAAGAAGGTCGCGCCATAGGCGATGCCGGACCACTGCACAACAGCCGCGTGGCCCTCGGCGCCCAGCTGCTCGACGTAAAGCGGCAGGAAGGGCAACAGCAGAGTCATGGCGACAAGCGTGCTGAACGAGCCGGCAAAGCACACGGCGAGATTGCGGCGCCAATGGATATTGTGGGCGCCTTGGGTGGCAGGGTCTTGCGGCATGTCTGTCCTGTCCTGCAGCCTCTCGACGGCATCATTGCACAAGAACTGGCGCGGCCTGCCTGCCAGGGGATTAGCAGCTTCGCGGCGTGATTGCGGTGGCAACCACTTTCGCGCTCGCTTCGCGAGCGGCGATGGCGTAAGAGCGGCGATGGAAAACAACCGATTTGAAACACCCGTGACCGTCAAGGGCGCGGCGGGAACCACTCAGCTCTTGCGCACGGCCCGCGAGGCTTCCGACTACCTCCTCAACAACTGGCCCGGCAAGCGCAGTCCAAAGCATCGCGAAGCGCTGCAGGCCTGCCATGATGCGCTGGCCGGCGACAAACCGGCAATGATCGCAAGGCGTGCCTTCATCGCCGCCGCCCGCGAAGTGAACGTTTTCGTCAGCGACAAGGCGCCGGTCTGAAGACGCAGCGAAATCTGATCTGATCCGCCTCGCGGGCCGAGTGCGCTTTTACTAAGGGGCAATCGCTTCAGCTTGCGCTGCCCCCATTGCCCTGCCCGTCCTCCGCAGCAGCTGCGCTGCAGAGGGTGGACCGGGCATTTCTCACCGGACGGGGAGAAAGCGGCCTGCACCAAGGGTTTCGGCAATCTCCGGCGTTGCAGAAAGCGCGCCAAAGTTGCGGCCAGTTCCCTTCTCGCCGTCACTATGAAGCGATTGCCCTGCAGTTTACTCTGCGGTTTCCGTTTCGGTCTCGGACGTGGTCTCGTCTTCCGGCTTCGAACGTTCCTTGGCTGCAACCTTGGCCGCCTGCTTTTCCGCCTTCTTGGCAGCCTTCTGCCGGTCGCGTTCCTTGCGTTCCTGGCCGTAATTCGGTGCTCGCGCCATATCTCTTCCTTTCACAATCCCAAAGGTTCTTAGCCCTGCCTAGGAGCATTGGGCTACAAACACAACACCGCAAAGAGCGATCGGCTCCATGGACAGCCAGGCAGGCCGGCTGAACACGGTTCCGTGGCTTGCAAGATAGCTGGCACAATGGTGTAGGAGGGACCACAAGCCGATTTTTCACCAAGTGACCGATGGCCACCCTTCAAAGAAACGCACAGAAGCTCTTCTACTATGCGCGCAATGCCGTGCGCGATATCGCACCGCAGGCGCTGTTCCGCCGCAGGCTCGCCGGGTTGCTCGATCAGGCCAGGCTTTCGGACGGATCGGTCCGCGCGCGTCTCAACTGCTACAACAGATTGCAGGACGCTTTCGCGCCGAGCGGCGGGGCCGTGCCCGTCAGCCGGCTACCGAGAGGCCGGAGCATGTATTACTACGATCTGAAGGAATTTACCCGCTACTTCGATCCCGATTTGCGCATCGATCTCGAATTTGGCGACGTCGTCGACGTGCCTGCGATGCCGTCGATCGTCAAGGATCGGCCGATCGCCGGCGACAACAGCAACGGGGTGCTGTTCAAACTCAACAAGTTCCGCCACTTCCACATGCCCGCCGACGATGTAGCCTTCGCGGACAAGCTTCCGGTTGCGGTGTGGCGCGGCGAGCTCAACAACCCGATAAGGACCTTGCTTCTGGAGGTTGCGCGCGATCTGCCCTTTTGCGATGTCGGAACGCCCAAACCGACGGCAGCGCCGGAATATCGCAAGTCTTATCTGAGCATCGACCAGCAGCGGCGCTGTCGCTACATCATTTCGCTCGAAGGCAACGATGTGGCGATCAACTTGAAATGGGTCATGAGTTCGAATTCGCTGTGCCTGATGCCACCGCCGACATATGAGACATGGTTCGCCGAAAGCGAACTCGTGGCTGGTGTTCACTATGTGCCGCTCGAACCCGATTTCACGGATCTTGCCGAGCGGGTGCAATATCTCGAACGGCATCCGACTGAGGCCGAACGCATCGTTGCCGCCGCCAACGCCTATTGCCGCCGCCAACGCCTATTGCCGCCGCCAACGCCTATTGCCGCAAGTTCGCCGACGAGCGGGCCGAGCAGGCGATCTGCTTGCTCGTGCTCTACAAATATTTCGTGCTCAGCGGCCAGATCGAGCCTGATCCCGAGGTCTGGCGTTTTATTTCAGGCTAAGCCCGCGGCGACTTCGACCTGATCCGGATCGTTGTCAGATGTCCTCCCGGTCAAGAACCAGATCGGCCGGACCAAACCGGTCTTTTGCCGTGAATTGCTGGTGCCAATAGGGGTAGAGAACGGGCGGGCGGCTCACAGCGTCGAGGCGTGCGCGCTCATCGCTGGTCAGCACCAGGCCGGCTGCGGCGATATTGTCCTTGAACTGCGCTTCGGTCCGTCCGCCGATCACCAGCGAACTGACCGCGGGCCGGCCGAGCAGCCAGGCAAGCGCCACCTGCGCCGCCGAAACGCCATGGTTCTCGCCGATATGGGCAAGCACGTCGACGATCCGCCACAGCCGGTCCTCGTCGCGGATCGGCGGTTCGGTCCAGCCGCTGATCTGGCGGGCGGTGGCCTGGTCGCGGTGGTATTTGCCGGACAGCAGTCCACCGGCGAGCGGGCTCCATACCAGCACGCCAAGCCCCTGGTCGACCGAGATCGGCAGCAGTTCGTATTCGGCTTCGCGCGCTTCCAGCGTGTAGTGGATCTGCTGGGTGACGAAGCGCGGCTGGTGCTGGCGGTCGCTGATCCCCAGCGCCTTCATCACTTGCCAGCCGGAATAGTTGGAGCAGCCGACATAGCGGATCTTGCCCTGGCTGACGAGCGTGTTGAGCGCGGCGATGGTCTCTTCGAGCGGCGTCGTGCCGTCCCATTCGTGCAGGAAATAGATGTCGATGACGTCGGTCCTGAGGCGCCTCAGGCTCTTCTCGCACTCGCGGATCAGATGATAGCGCGACAGGCCCTCATCGTTGGGGCCGTCGCCGATCCGCATGCGCGCCTTGGAGGCGATCAGCACATCGCCCTTGCGTCTGCCGCCGAGCGCTTCGCCGATGATCTCTTCCGAAAGCCCGTTCGAATAGACATTGGCGGTGTCGATGAGATTGATGCCGGCATCGATGCAGAGGTCGATCATCCGGCGTGCCTCGTCGAGATTGGTCTTGCCGACCGCCGAAAATGCGCCAGCGCCGCCAAAAGTCATGGTGCCCATGGTCAGCGTCGAAACCTTCAGCCCGGAACGGCCGAGTGTGCGGTATTCCATGTCAGATCCTCGCGATTGCGTTGAAAAGGGTGATTTGAAGGTTGCTCGGGGAAACCTGGCATTTGTAGGATAATTCGAGCCGCTTGTCGTGCGTGCCAGGCAGGCTGATCGATCACATCTCGCGGAGTTGGGCGACCGGCGTGCGGGCCGGCTGCAATAAAACCGTCATTGCCGACCTATATGCAAGTCGGCTCAAGGTGTCCGATCTCGGCCGGCAGGCCGAGGCCGACGCGGGCGTGCACGCGGAGCAGCATAAATGACCGAAGCAAAACAGAATTCTCCCGCCAGGGACTGGCTGGAAGCGGAACTCGCCGACACGCTCGACGAGGACTACGAGCTGGAGATGTCGGAACCGGCGCTGTCGCTGGAAATCGCCAAGATCTACAAGAACGCGCATCCGCCCTCGATGGATCGCCTGCAATATTTTCGCGACCTGATCACGCTGCAATCCGAATTGATCAAGCTGCAGTCCTGGGTGGCTTACACCAGGAAGAAGCTGGTGGTGGTTTTCGAGGGCCGCGATTCGGCCGGCAAGGGGGGCGTCATCAAGCGCATCACCCAGCGGCTCAATCCGCGCATCTGCCGCGTCGTCGCACTTCCGGCGCCGACCGAGCGCGAGAAATCGCAATGGTATTTTCAGCGCTACGTGCCGCATCTGCCGGCAGGCGGCGAGATCGTGCTGTTCGACCGCTCCTGGTATAACCGCTCCGGCGTCGAGCGTGTGATGGGCTTCGCCGAGCCGGACCAGGTCGAGGAGTTTTTTCGCGACGTGCCGGAGTTCGAGCGCATGCTAGTCCGCTCCGGCATCACCCTGGTCAAATACTGGTTCTCCATCACCGACGAGGAGCAGCAGATGCGCTTTCAGATGCGCATCCATGATCCGATGAAGCAGTGGAAGCTGTCGCCGATGGACCTGCAGTCGCGCGTGCGCTGGGAACAGTATACCAAGGCCAAGGAAGAGACCTTCGCCCGCACCAACATCCCCGAAGCCCCCTGGTTCATCGTCGAGGGCAACGACAAGAAGCGGGCGCGGCTGAACTGCATCGATCATCTCCTCAAGCAGATGCCTTATGAGGAAGTGCCGCACGAAGAGATCACGCTGCCCGATCGCGTCTTCAATCCAGAATACGAGCGCCAGGTGCTGCCGCGCGAGCTGTATGTTCCGGAGAAGTATTGAGGAGCGCGCCTCTTCCTTCTCCCCTTGTGGGAGAAGGTGGATCGGCGCGCAGCGCCGAGACGGAAGAGGGGTGTTGGAAGAAATGAGGCGCTGGTGATCCTGGCGCTGTGCGCCCGATTTGAACGTAGGTGTGCGCCAAGCTGGAACACCCCTCATCCGACCGAGCTTCGCTCGGCCACCTTCTCCCACAAGGGGAGAAGGGGGAACTTAACCAGGCTCACGCCCGCTCGATGGTGACATGCATGGCATTCGGCGTGCCCACCTGCTCGCTGTAGCGGTAGCCGAGTTTGACCATGTCGATGCCAGCAAAAAGGTTCTCGCCTGAGCCGAGCAGCATCGGCGATATCGCCAGATGCATGTCGTCGATGAGCTTTTCCCTCAGATATTGCCGGATCGTGGCGACGCCGCCGCCGAGCCGGACATCCTTGCCGTCAGCCGCGGCTTTTGCCTTTTCCAGCGCCGAGTGAATGCCGTTGGTCACGAAATGGAAAGTCGTGCCGCCCTCCATGACGATAGGTTCCCGCGGATGGTGGGTGAGTACGAAAACCGGCACATGGTAGGGCGGATTGTCTCCCCACCAGCCCTTCCAGGTGTCATCGGGCCAAGCGCCGCGGATCGGTCCGAACATGTTGCGGCCCATGATCCACGCGCCGGTGTTTTCGAAGCTGCGCGTTACGAACGCGTCGTCGGTATCCGTGGTCCCGCCATTTTCGCCGGACATGTTGCGGAAGGTTCGGGTGCCGAACATCCATGTGTGCAGGGCTTCCCCGCCGACGCCCAGCGGCTCTTTCAGGTCCTGGTCGGGACCGGCGCCGAAGCCGTCGATAGATACGGTGAAAGCGTTGACGCGAAGCTTTGACATGAGGACCTCCCTCTAATCCAGTTGTGAAATGCAAGCAGTTGTTATTAGCCAGACTGATTGCATTTTGCAAGCGGAATTTCGCCGCCGAGCATAAGCGGCTGGTTTGGCCAGCATCAGGGGCCACCGCAAAGAGGGTGGTTGCAATAGCAGCTACTTGCGCCGCGACGCCTCGATTATGCGCTCGACAGCTAGGCGAAGCGGCGACAGACTGTCTGTCACCACGGTCCAGACGATGGCGTCGGAAGTCTTGTGGTATTCGTGACGCAAAACGTTGCCAATTCCACGAATCTGTTTCCAGGGAATTTCTGGAGCAAGAGCGAGCAAATCGTCCGGGATGTGCCGGGTGGCTTCGGAAATAATCTCGATGCCGCGCTCCACGCCATGACGAAGCAGCCAGTCGTCACGAAAGTCGTCCAGAGTCTTGCCGGCGGTGGCAGTGCTGATGCCATCCAAAGCCGCCATGATCTCGGCCAGGATAGGCTCGATCCGGCGGACGGCCATCAGAATACGCGCACGGCCGATCGTTCGATCTCGGCCTTCAACATGGGATGAAGGCTGTCACGTGTGGTGATGTCGATTTCCGTTGACATCTTCTCTTCCAGAAATTGCTTGATCCCGACCAGGTCGATCAGAGAAAAGCGCCGCGCCGGGTCATAGTCGATGAACAGATCAAGATCGCTGTCCGGCTGGGCATCGTCCCGCGCTGCAGACCCGAACAGATACAGCGAAGTCGCGCCCATGCCTTTGATGGCATCCGCGTTTCTCTGCAACCGTTCGATGACCTCGTTCCTGCTCATGGGTCCATTCTAGCGGATTGCAGCAGAATCCCAAAACGATGCTTACCCCTTCAGCATCGCCGCCACTTCAGGCGCGAAATAGGTGAGAATGCCGTCGCAGCCGGCGCGCTTGAAGGCGAGCAGCGATTCCAGCATCGCCTTGTCGCCGTCGATCCAGCCATTGGCGGCGGCCGCCTTGATCATCGAATATTCGCCCGACACCTGATAGGCGAAGGTCGGCATCCGGAATTCGTCCTTCAGCCTGCGGATGATGTCGAGATAGGGCAGGCCGGGCTTGACCATCAGCATGTCGGCGCCCTCGGCGAGGTCCTGCTCGGCCTCGCGCACGGCCTCGTCGGAATTGGCATGGTTGAGATAGTAGGTCTTCTTATCGCCCTTGAGCAGGCCGGCGGTGCCGACCGCCTCGCGATAGGGTCCGTAGAAGGCGGAGGCGAATTTCGTCGCGTAGGACATGATCGCCACATCCTGAAAACCATTGGCGTCGAGCGCATCGCGGATGGCGCCGATGCGGCCGTCCATCATGTCGGAAGGGGCAATGATATCGGCGCCGGCAGAAGCCTGGATGACGGCAGCCGCCGTCACCTGCTCCACGGTCTGGTCGTTAACGATGATGCCGTCACGCAAGATGCCGTCGTGGCCGTGCGAGGTGAAGGGATCGAGCGCCGCATCGGTGATGATGCCGATCTCGGGCACTGCGCGCTTGATGGCGCGCGTGGCGCGGTTGATGACGTTTTCCGGATCGAGGATGTGCGAGCCGGTCTGGTCGCGCAGGCCGAGCTCGACATTGGGGAAGGTGGCGATCGCCGGAATGCCGAGCTTTGCCGCGCGCTCGGCCTCCTTGACGGCAAGGTCGAGCGACAGGCGGAAGACACCAGGCATGGCGGCGATCGGTTCGCGGATATTGTTCCCATCGACGACGAAGATCGGCCAGATCAGATCGTCGACGGACAGCCGGTTCTCCTGCACGAGCCGGCGCGACCAGTCGGCCTTGCGCATGCGGCGCAAACGGCGACTGCCGGTGATCTCGTCGACGCTGCGCGCGCCGGCAGGCTTTGCTGGGGTGAATTTGTTCATCGCCAAAACTCCGGATTGGCGGCTTTTAACACGAGCCTCCGCCGCTGACCAATGCGGCACGATAGTGCCAGGCACAAGCTGGATACCGGTATACGAGTTCCTGACCGTTGTTGCCGGACAGGATTGCGGCTTGGCATTGACGCAGCCATGCGCCACGCTTTAGCACTTCAGTCCCGGCGGCATTGGGCGAGGGATTCTTTACGCGATGGATTTTGGCGGCGGCAACGAGATCCGCTTCGAACGATCGGGCAGCGCTGGCATCGTCACGCTGACGCGGCCGCAGGCGCTCAATGCCGTCACCCATCGCATGGTCAAGGCGCTCGACAAGGCGCTGCGCGCCTGGGAGCGCGACGACGGCGTCGATGTTGTCGTCGTCAAGGCCGAGGGCAGGGCGTTTTCGGCCGGCGGCGACATCCTCCACATCTACGAGGCCGGCCGGGTGGGAAAGCCGCCGGTCGATTTCTTCGCCGACGAATACCGGCTGAACGCCCGCATCGCGCAGTTCGAAAAACCCTATGTCGCGCTGATCGACGGCATCGTCATGGGCGGCGGCGTCGGCATCTCGTTCCACGGCTCGCATCGGCTGCTGACCGAGAACGCCCAGTTCGCCATGCCGGAAGTCGGCATCGGCTTTTTCCCGGATGTCGGCGCCAGTCATCTGCTGCCGGGCCTCGGCGGCAGCTTCGGCATGTATCTGGCCCTGACCGGAAACCGCATCCGCTATGGCGACGCTTTGTGGTCGGGCCTGGCGACGCACACGATCAAGGCGCAGGACCAGGCCGGCTTTCTCGACCGGCTGGTTGCGAGCGGCGACCCGGAAGCGGCGCTGCGCGGCTTTTCCGTCCCGGCCCGGCGCGAAACGGACAGTCCGACACTGGAAGCCATCGCTCGCCATTTCGCGCAGCCGTCGCTGAGCGACATCATCGGCAGCCTGGAGCGCGCCGCACCCGCAGACGCGTTCGCGGCGAAGACACTGGCGACGATCCGCACCCGCTCGCCGACCAGCCTGCATGTTGCCTGGCGCGAGATCAGCGCCGGGCTGACGCTGTCGATGGACGAGTGCATGCGGATGGAGTTCCGCATCCTCAACCGCATGCTTGCCGGCCACGATTTCTACGAAGGCATCCGCGCCGCCATCATCGACAAGGGCTCGACGCCGCAATGGCGGCCGGCAGGCATCGACGACGTCAATGCTGCTGACGTCGACGCCTATTTCGCTCCGCTCGGCGAACGGGAACTCACGCTGTGAGCGAGGTCACGTCGAGACGCGTCGTGCTCCAGCCCTCGACGGTCGAGGTCATCTTCGCCTGGTTTCAGCGCGTCATCTCAGCCTACTGTCTGTTGTTCGGGATTTTGTACTGGATCCGGCTGATCGGCTTCTATCCCGGCTCGTTGTGGCGCTTCGACCTGATGCCGGTGCATTGGCAGGTGGCGGCGGTGACGCTCGCCGTGTTCTTTCCCTTCGCCGCAGCCGGTCTGTGGATGCTGGCCTCCTGGGGGCCGGTGATCTGGTTCATCTGCGCGGCGACCGAGACCGTCATGCATGCCGGCTTTCCCGAGCTCTTCGGTCACCGGCCGCTGATCGTCGCCTCGCATGCGGCGGTGGCGCTGCTCTACATCGTCTTTCGCGTGGTGATCTGGGTGCAGAAGCGCCGGAGCCGGCAATAGAGCATCGGATCGATGCTCAACAAGAATAACCCACGCGTCCGGTTGGACGGGCAAATTACCGCCCGGATTCATTGGCTAAATCTTTAGGTTAATCGTCCTTGTTCGGGTGACCCTTCGTTAAGCCTCTTTCGAAACCTATTACCGGTAAGCTCTTGTTAGCCCTAGCGTTTAAGTCGAATTTTATGAGTATTCGATAGTGTCGCGATCAAGGTGAAAAACAAAAAATCACCAGGCGACAAACGAGAGGCAAAGACAATGATCAATTCCCGTCCGGCGGCGAAGACCGCCAACGTATCCGATGACCGCCGCGAGGCGATCCGTTCGCTGTACATGGAATCGCTGCAGCTGGTGGAACGGCTGCACCGCCGCCTGCTTGACGTGATCAAGGACGAATTCGACCGCAACGGCCGTTCCGATATCAACGCCATCCAGGCGCTGCTGCTCTTCAATATCGGCAATTCGGAACTGACCGCCGGCGAGTTGCGCTCGCGCGGCTATTATCTCGGCTCGAACGTCTCCTATAATCTGAAGAAGCTGGTCGATCTCGGCTTCATCAACCACCAGCGCTCGCGCATCGACCGCCGTTCGGTGCGGGTCTCGCTGACGCCGAAGGGCAGTGAGGTGGCGGAAGTCGTCGCCGGCCTCTACGAGCGCCATGTCGGCTCGATCGAGCAGGTCGGTGGCATCAACACGGAAGAATTCAAGCAAATGAACCGCGCCCTGCAGCGCCTCGACCGCTTCTGGAACGACACCATCGCCTATCGCATGTAAAGTATGTCCATCGCATGCAACCGCGCCACAGGCGCGGTCGGGGAGCGATCCAAAAGACCGGTGCCGAAAAGCATCGGTCTTTGCGTTTCGTGAGGCCAGCCGATCCAAATCGCGGTCAGGGTCACGTTGCCGCCATATTCCCGGTGGAAGCGAGAATGCGGGTGATGTAGCGGCGCGAGCCAATCCGTCTGCCCGCCAACCGCCTCAGTGAAGGCGCGTCGCGCCCGGCGCGTTTTCGCACAGAAGCGAGTGGGGCATGGTTGGCTAATTGTTAAGGACGCCAACCTTAGAGTGGGCCGGGCCTAGCATGCGGGCGGATCGCCCGGTGAAAAAACTGTTACAGGACTATCTGGAGCGTACATGAGAACCAGTCGCCGTTTCTTCCTTTCCGGAGCCTCCGCGTTGGCCGCGACGATGGTTGCCGGTGGCGCCAGCGCGCAGGACGTGATCGCGGACATCCTGAAATCCTCGGGCCGCGGCAACTGGAACGACCAGTTCGACGCCCGCGCCAGCGAGGGCGGCAAGGTGGCCTCGACGCTGCCGATCGTCAGCCTGCAGACCGTTGCGTACACCGAGCAGGCTATCGCGCAGTATCAGAACATTGTCGCGCAAGGCGGCTGGGAGCAGGTCCCGGACACCAAGAAATTGCAACTCGGCGTCATCGATCCCGACGTGGTGCCATTGCGCAGGCGCTTGATGGTTTCGGGCGACCTGGCGCAGAGCGCCGGCCTTTCAGAGGCCTTCGATTCCTATGTCGATGCGGCGGTCAAGCGCTTCCAGGCGCGTCATGGACTGCCTTCCGACGGCACCCTGGGCCAATATAGCTATGCGGCGATGAATGTCTCGGCGCAGGTCCGGCTTGGCCAGCTGCAGACCAATCTGCAGCGGCTGAACGAACGCGCCGGTACGCTGGGCAACCGCTATGTATTGGTCGATATCCCTGGCGCCCAGATCGAAGCGGTCGAGAACGACCGCGTCGTGCTGCGCCACACCGCCGTCGTCGGCAAGATCGATCGCCAGACGCCGATCGTCGATTCCAAGATCAACGAGATCATCGTCAATCCTTACTGGAACGCGCCGGTCTCGATCGTGCGCAAGGACATCATTCCGCTGATGCGGAAGGACCCCAACTATCTCAAGGACAGCAAGATCCGGCTGTTCGCACCGGATGGCAGCGAGGTCGATCCACTGACCGTCGACTGGTCGACCGACGACGCGGAGAAATACCGCTTTCGCCAGGATCCGGGCGCCGGCAATGCGATGGCCTCGGTCAAGATCAATTTCCCGAGTCCGGACGGCGTCTACATGCACGACACGCCGCAGCAGAGCCTGTTCGGCAAAATGATGCGCTTCGATTCCTCAGGCTGCGTGCGCGTCCAGAACGTGCGCGACCTCGTCACCTGGATCCTGCGCGACACGCCGGGCTGGAGCCGCCAGCATTTCGAGGCGTCGATCAAGAGCGGCGAGAACATCCCGGTGCAGGTCACCAATCCGGTGCCGGTCTTTTTCCTCTACATCTCGGCCTGGTCGACGGGGACTGGCGTCGTGCAGTTCCGCGACGACATCTACGGGCTCGACGGAGCCAACGAGCTGCAGATCACCTCTGCGCTCTAAGCCACTGATTTTTTAGTGAAAAGGCCGCCTCTGTGGGCGGCCTTTTTGTATCGTCCGCCACGCATGGCGCGTGGTGGGCAAGCACCGTTTGGCCGGGATGGCAGCCGGTCGACGACCTGGAGGTGAAAGTCCTCTGCGGGCCCTGGTGATGGAAACCGTTAGCCGAACAGCAAGGGCGTCGCGAAGCCTTGCTGAACGGCCGGCAGGCGAGGAAAATAGGTGGCTCTTCGCCTCGCTGCCGCAATCCGACCAGCAAATTTCGCGCCGCAAACGTGGCGGGGCGAAAGCAACTGTGTTAATGGCGCGGCAGACCCCCCGGACGACAAGGATCTCAAGCATGGCAACAGCAGCGGCAGTGTCGAACAAATTCGAATCCTTCTTCGAAACCACGCTTGCCGATGCCGATCCGGAGATTTTCGGCGCGATCCGCAACGAACTCGGCCGCCAGCGCCACGAGATCGAGCTGATCGCTTCGGAAAACATCGTCTCCCGCGCCGTTCTGGAAGCGCAGGGGTCGGTCATGACCAACAAATACGCCGAGGGCTATCCGGGCAAGCGCTACTATGGCGGCTGCCAGTTCGTCGACGTGGCCGAGGACCTGGCCATCGAGCGCGCCAAAAAACTGTTCGGCTGCAACTTCGCCAATGTCCAGCCGAATTCCGGCAGCCAGATGAACCAGGCGGTCTTTTTGGCGCTGCTGCAGCCCGGCGACACCTTCATGGGGCTCGACCTGAATTCTGGTGGCCACCTGACGCACGGTTCGCCGGTCAACATGAGCGGCAAATGGTTCAAGGTCGTTTCCTACGGCGTGCGCAGGGACGATCACCTGCTCGACATGGACGCGATCGAGAAGACCGCCCACGAGACCAGGCCGAAGCTGATCCTGGCCGGCGGCACTGCCTATTCGCGCGTCTGGGACTGGAAGCGTTTTCGCGAGATCGCCGACTCGATCGGCGCCTATCTGATGGTCGACATGGCCCACATCGCCGGCCTGGTCGCCGGCGGCGTGCATCCGTCGCCGCTGCCATACGCCCATGTGGTCACCACCACCACGCACAAGTCGCTGCGTGGCCCGCGCGGCGGCATGATCCTGTGCAATGACGAAGACATCGCCAAGAAGATGAACTCGGCGGTGTTTCCAGGCCTGCAGGGCGGTCCGCTGATGCATGTCATCGCCGCCAAGGCTGTGGCCCTGGGCGAAGCGCTGAAGCCAAGCTTCAAGATCTATGCCGAGAGCGTTGCCGCCAATGCCAAGGCGCTGGCCTCCAGCCTGCAGGAAACCGGCCTCGACATCGTCTCCGGTGGCACCGACAACCATCTTATGCTGGTTGACCTCAGGCCGAAGAACGCCACCGGCAAGCGTGCCGAGGCAGCGCTTGGCCGTGCCAACATCACCTGCAACAAGAACGGCATCCCTTTCGATCCCGAAAAGCCGTTCGTCACCTCGGGCGTGCGCCTCGGCACGCCGGCTGGCACCACGCGCGGTTTTGGCCAGGCCGAGTTCCGCGAGATCGGCAAGCTGATCGCCGAGGTGCTGGACGGGCTCAAGGCCGCGAATTCCGATGACGGCAATGCAGCCGTCGAAGCAGCGGTGAAGGCGAAGGTGGCCGCGTTGACGGATCGTTTTCCGCTCTATCCCTATCTCGGTTGAGCTCACGCAAAGTGTCGTCCTTTATCGGCCGGACGAGAAGCACTTTTTCAGCGGGGACGGAGTCCGGACAGGAGCGTTGACGATGATGCAGATTTTCAGTGTCGCTGGCTTGAGCGCGCTTGGCGTGCTGGTCACATTGACCAGCTTGCCGTCCGCCGCCCTGGCACAGTCTGCGCCCACCCCAGCCGCACCGAAGACCGAAACCTTCGGCAACTGGTCCACCACTGTGGACGAGATCGATACCGGTGAGGATCTGCGCAAGACCTGCGTCGCCTCGACCGCCTTTCTCGACGCGAGCGGTACCAGCGGCACGCTCACGCTTGCCATCTCGAACGGTGATGAACTGCCGCCCAATGGCTATCCGACCCTCGTCATCGCCATGAAGAACAAGGACTTGCCGACTGGCGAGAACATTCCGGCGGTGTTCGGCGATGGCAACGGCAAGGTCAAGGCGACCGTCGATGCCATGGCCGGTGCCAGCGGAAAATGGATGTTGAACAACAAGCCCGAGATCAGCCTGGCGCTGCTGCGTGCAATGCGCCGCGCCAGCGCGCTCGACGTCATATTCGCCGACACGCCGGTCGCGACCGTATCGATGGACGGCTTCACCAAGGCCTATCGCAGCCTCGGCGTGTCATGTGGGTTCCCGACTGCTGACGTCGCGCCGTAATCGGCCGGTATTGCCGTTGAGCTGGCAATTTTCCCCGCGCCTCGCTATCTCTGAGGCGCGAACCGATACTTTGCCATCGCGGCAAAAACCTCTAAGCCTTCGCTCTACGAGATTCGCGAACACAAGGCTGCCCATGCGCTGTCCCTACTGCCAGTCCGAAGATACGCAGGTGAAGGATTCGCGCCCCGCCGAAGACGGCGCGGCGATCCGCAGGCGGCGCGTCTGCCCCGATTGCGGCGGCCGCTTCACCACCTTCGAACGGGTGCAGTTGCGCGACCTCGTTGTGGTGAAGAAGTCCGGACGCAAGGTGCCGTTCGACCGCGACAAGCTGCTGCGCTCGGTCGAGATCGCCGTGCGCAAGCGCAATGTCGATCCCGAGCGCATCGACCGCGCGGTGACCGGCATCGTGCGCCAGCTCGAAAGCTCCGGCGAGACCGAGGTCGCCTCGGGCGAGGTCGGCCGCCTGGTGATGGAGGCACTGAAGTCGCTCGACGACGTCGCCTATGTGCGCTTCGCCTCGGTCTATCGCAATTTCCGCGAGGCCAAGGATTTTCACGACGTGCTGGGTGAACTGAAAGGTGACGAGCTCAAGGAAGAGGACGCCGGCTGAGCATGGCAAGGCGCAGCCAAGCCGAGCAAGAGGTTCTTGATCGCCGCTTCATGGCGGCGGCACTGAGGCTGTCGCGGAAAAACGCCGGACGAACCTCGACCAACCCTTCCGTCGGCACGCTGATCGTGCGCGACGACGGCACCGGGCCGATGATCGTCGGCACCGGCGTCACCGCTGTCGGAGGCCGGCCACATGCCGAGACCGAGGCGCTGGCGGAGGCCGGCGAGCTCGCACGCGGCGCCACCGCCTATGTCACATTGGAGCCCTGCGCCCACCATGGCCGCACCCCGCCTTGCGCCAGTGCACTGGTCAATGCCGGCGTCGCGCGGGTGATTGGGGCTGCGAGCGACCCCGATCCACGCGTGTCCGGCAACGGCTATGCGATCCTGCGTGCCGCCGGTGTCGAAGTGGTCGAAAAGGTGCTCGTTGCAGAAGCCGCCGAGCAGATGGCCGGCTATCTCATTCGATCTCTGAAAAAACGTCCGGAAGTGATCCTGAAACTTGCGATTTCCAGCGATGGCAAGATCGGCATGGAAGGCGCGGGGCAGGTCTCGATAACCGGCGACATCGCCCGGCGCGAAGTCTATCTGATGCGCGCCGAAGCCGACGGCGTACTGATCGGCATCGGCACGGCGCTGGAGGACGATCCGGCGCTGACGGTGCGGTTGCCGGGGCTGGAGAACCGCTCGCCGGCGCGCATCGTGCTCGACCGCCAGATCAGGCTGCCGGAGACGTCGAAACTGGTCGCCGGCCTCGACCGGGTTCCGCTCTATGTCGCCGCCTGTGCCGAAGCCGATCCGCACCGGCGCGCCGCGCTCGAACGCGCCGGCGTGCGCTTCATCGGCACCGAGACGTATGAAGGCGATATTGCGCTGCCGGAACTGCTTGAGGATCTTGCCGCACTCGGCATGGCGAGCGTGCTGGTCGAGGGCGGCGCCAAGGTGGCCAAGGCCTTCCTCGCCGAAGGGCTGGTCGACCGCATCGTGCTGTTCCAGGGGCAGGAGCCGATCGGCAGGAGCGGCATTGCATCGCCCATCGACGCCGACCATATCCCGGCAGGATTTCGCAAATTGCGCGACATGCGTTTCGGCGAAGACAGCTACGCCGAGTGGATAAGACCATGATCCTGAAAAGCGGAGCCGGTTTTTGGACAAGAACATGGTCAAACTGAAAGACATGATCCCGAAAAGTGGGAACCGGTTTTCGGAAAAGATCATGGCCAACCAAGACATGATCCCGAAAAGTGGGAACCGGTTTTCGGAAAAGATCATGGCCAACCAAGAAGCCAGAGCCTGATGTTTACCGGGATTGTCACCGATATCGGCACCGTCGCTGCCGTCAAGCCGCTGAGAGAGGGCGTCGGCTTGCGCATCGACACCGCCTATGACCCGCAGACGATCGCCATTGGGGCTTCGATTTCCTGCGGCGGCGTCTGCCTGACGGTGACGGCGCTGCCGGAAAGCGGCGCCAACGCGCGCTGGTTCGAGGTCGAGGCCTGGGAAGAGGCACTCAGGCTGACGACGGCGATGGGCTGGAAATCCGGCACCAGGATCAATCTGGAGCGGCCGCTGAAGATCGGCGATGAACTCGGTGGCCACATCGTTTCAGGCCATGTCGACGGCATGGCCGAGATCGTTGCGCGCAAGGAGGAGGGCGATGCCGTGCGCTTTACGCTGGAAGCGCCGCGCGATCTGGCCAAGTTCATCGCACCCAAGGGTTCCGTCGCGCTCGACGGCACCTCGCTCACCGTCAACAAGGTCGACGGCACGCGCTTCGACGTGCTCTTGATCCATCACTCGCTGACCGTGACCACCTGGGGCGAACGCCAGGTCGGCGACCGCGTCAATCTGGAGATCGACACCATGGCCCGCTACGCGGCGCGTTTGGCGGAGGCCGCGAAAGAGGGGCTTTGATGGTCCTGCCGGAGAGCGGCGTGGATTCATACGGTTATCCGAACAGGACGAGCACCTCGGATCTGATTGGCGCCTTGTTCCGTTTGGCGCTGCCCCTCACCCGCCTGCCGGCGACCTCTCCCCGTAAACGGGCGAGGGGCGATTTCATCGATGGTTTCGCCAATCACCAGCGTTGCAAGAAGGGCGCCGGCGATGCGGCCAGCCTCTTTCGCCCCGTTTGCGTGGAGAAATGCCCGGCAGGGCAACGAGGGGAAGCGCCGGCTTCGGAGGAAACCAATAATCAGGCACGTCCGCATCTCCACCAATCTTCTGCTTGCGATCAAACCGGCTTCGGCCTAAGTCACCGGCGATCCCGGAGACATCTATGGCTGGCACATCCCAACACGGCAAAGCGTTCATTCGCCCGAAGAAGAAGGCCCACCTTCTTGTCATTGAGGCACGCTTCCACGACGACCTTGCCGACGCGCTGCTCGAAGGCGCGACAAGCGCGCTCGAGGAAGCGGGCGCGACATACGACGTCGTCACCGTTCCGGGCTCGCTCGAAATTCCCGCAGTGATTTCCTTCGCCCTCGACGGCGCCGCCGAAGGCAGGTCGAGCTATGACGGCTTTGTCGCCCTCGGCACCATCGTGCGCGGCGACACCTATCATTTCGACATCGTCGCCAATGAATCGAGCCGTGCCCTGATGGACCTGTCCGTCCAGGAAGCGGTCTGCATCGGCAACGGCATCCTGACCACCGAAAATGACGAGCAGGCCTGGACGCGGGCCAGGCGTTCGGAAGGCGACAAGGGCGGCTTTGCCGCGCGTGCGGCGCTGACCATGATCGCCCTCAAGCAACAGTTGGGAGAGCGGTCGTGAGCGAACCCGCATCGCCCGGCCAGCCCGCGGTGCGCCACGCCAACAAGCGCGGTGCAGCCCGTCTGGCCGCCGTGCAGGCGCTCTACCAGATGGATGTGGCCGGCAGCGGCGTCTTCGAGATCACCGCCGAATACGAGGCGTTCAGGCTCGGCAAGGAAGTCGACGGCGCGCTCTATCGCGAGGCCGACGCGCAATGGTTTCGCGCCATCCTCGCCGGCGTCGTCGAGAACCAGAAGACCATCGATCCGATCATCCGCCAGGCGCTGACCGAGGACTGGCCGTTGTCCAGGCTCGATTCGACGCTGCGCGCCATATTGCGCGCCGGCGTCTACGAGCTGATGAAGCGCGAGGACGTGCCGGTGGCTGTCATCGTCTCGGAATATGTCGATATCGCCAAGGCGTTTTACGAAGAAGACGAGCCGAAGCTGGTCAACGCGGTGCTCGATCGCGTGTCGCGCCGGGTGCGCGGCGAAGGGCGTGGCAAGGACGCGTCATGACGGCCGTCGCTATCGCCGAGGCCGGCAGGGAAGCGCGCCGCACGGCGCTCATCCTTGCCGCTTCGCAGGCGATCATCGGTTCGGCTGCACCAATCGCCATTTCCGTGGGTGGGTTGGCCGGGCACTATCTGCTCGGAACCGACAAGTCGCTGGCGACGGCGCCGATCACCGGCTTCAATGTCGGCGTGGCGCTCGGCGCCCTGCCGGCCGCAGCCGTCATCCGCCGGCTCGGCCAGCGCGACGGCTTCATGACCGGGACGATCGTCACTGCGCTCGGCGGTCTGGTCGCCACGCTGGCGCTATTTTACGCCAGCTTCTGGCTGTTCGCCTTCGGCCTGCTGGTGATCGGCATCGGCGGTTCCTTCGTCCAGCAATTCCGCTTCGCCGCCGCCGACAACGCGCCGGCTGAATTCAAGGCGCGCGCCATCTCCTTCGTGCTGGCCGGCGGCATCGTCACCGCCATCCTTGGGCCGCAGATCGTCATCTTCACCCGCGAATTGTTTGCGCCGGTGATGTTTGCCGGCTCGTTTGCCTCCATCCTGGTGCTGGCGGCGGTCGGCGCCGCCATCCTGTCGTTGCTGCGCATCCCGGCCAAGGCGACGGGCAAAGCGGAAATCGCCGACAGCGACGCGCGGCCGCTCGCCGAGATCGTCACCAGGCCGCGTTTCGTTGCGGCGCTGTTTTGCGCCGTCGGCAGCTACGCGCTGATGAGCTTCGTCATGACCGGCGCGCCGCTCGCCATGGTCGGCTGCGGCCTGTCGACGGACGACGCCACGCTCGGCATTTCCTGGCATGTCATGGCGATGTTCGCGCCGAGCTTCTTCACCGGCTCGCTGATCTATCGCTTCGGCGCCGAACGGATTGTCGCAACCGGCCTTGTGCTGCTGATCGGCTGCGCCGTGGTGGCGCTGTCGGGCCTGGCGCTGTGGCAGTTCTGGACGGCGCTGATCCTGCTCGGCCTTGGCTGGAATTTCGGCTTCATCGGCGCCACCGCCATGGTCGCCGACAGCTACCGGCCATCGGAAAAGGCCAAGGTCCAGGGTTTTCACGACTTCGTCCTGTTCGGCTCCGTCGCCTTCGCCTCGCTGATGTCGGGCGCGGTCTACAACGCCTGGGGCTGGGAGATGCTGAACTGGATCATCTTCCCGGTGACGGTGCTGTGCTTCGTGGCGCTGGGCGTGCTGAAGATGACCGCGCGGCCGACCAGCTCATGACCCCGAACCGAAGTTCGGAAGGGATCATGCGCAAATCAAAAGTGCTACAGCGTTCTTTGCGCGTCCAAACGGACGCGACGCGCTGTAGTGACATGACGCTGTCGGGATCAGACAGCAGCGGATTCACCCGCATCCGAACAAAATTATTGCCCCCATCCCCCTTCTTATGAAACCGTGTGCCCCGACGGGGCATTGAAGCCATGCTCATATGCGGCAGCCGCAGTCCGGTTCTCAGCAAAGGATTTGTGAAATGTTTTCAGTCAAGGTTCTGGCCGGCGCGGCACTGGCGCTCGGCATCACCGCAGCCTCGGCGAGCGCTCAGGTGGTCGTGTCGTCGAAGATAGACACCGAAGGCGGCGTGCTCGGCAACATCATCCAGCTGGTGCTGAACGCCAACAACATCCAGACCACCGACCGCATCCAGCTCGGCGGCACTCCTGTGGTGCGCAAGGCGATCACCGCCGGCGAGATCGACATCTATCCGGAATACACCGGCAATGCCGCCTTCTTCTTCGAAAAGGCCGACGATCCGGTGTGGAAGGATGCCGCCAAGGGCTATGAAACGGCCAAGAAGCTCGACTACGACGCCAACAAGATCGTCTGGCTGTCGCCGTCGCCGGCCAACAACACCTGGGCGATTGCGCTGCGCAAGGATGTCGCCGAGACCAACAAGCTGGCGACGCTGTCCGACTTCGGCAAATATGTCTCCGGCGGCGGCCAGGTGGTGCTGGCGGCCTCGGCCGAATTCGTCAATTCGGCTGCCGCGCTGCCAGCTTTCCAGACCACCTATGGCTTCACGCTTAAGCCGGACCAGCTGATCACGCTCTCCGGCGGCGATACGGCGGCGACCATCGCCGCCGCGGCGAACCAGACCAACGGCGCCAACGCCGCCATGGTCTACGGCACCGACGGCGGCATCGCGCCGTCCGGCCTGGTCGTGCTCGAAGACGACAAGGGCGTGCAGCCGGTCTACCAGCCGGCTCCGATCATCCGCGAGGCGGTGCTGAAGGAGCATCCCGAAATCGAGACGCTGCTGAAGCCGGTCTTCGCCAAGCTCGACCTCGTCACCCTGCAGGAACTGAACGGCCGCGTTCAGGTCGGCGGCGAGCCGGTCAAAGGCGTCGCCGAAGACTTTTTGAAGAAGAACGGGTTTTTGAAGTAGTCAGCCCGTTTGAAAATGACGCCGGTGCGAGGCGCGCCATGACCACCCGCTTCGACAAGCTCGGCGTGGTCATCGCCGCGATCGTTGCCTATGCCGCCTTCGCCGCGCCCTTTGCCACCTTGCGCGCCAATCGCATCGTGCCGGGCGAGGCGCGCTCGATTCTTGAAGCGCTGCCGCCGACGCTGGGGCCGCTGCTGCTTGCAGTCGTCGTCGTTGCGGCGGTCGTCGCCTTGCTGAAAACGCCGCTGGTACCGCGCCTGGCCGCCAGCGTGGTCGCGCTTGCCGCACTGGCGCTGCTGATCGGCGTCGCCGGCAGCTTCCTGACGCCTGAGGGCAACAGCTTTGCCCGCATCTCGCCGGCTTCGGGTTTCTGGCTGCTCATCTTCGCCTTTACGCTGTTGCTCGCCGATGGGCTGACGAGGCTGAACCTGTCGCCATCGGCGCGGATCGGCGTGCTCGTCGTCGCGGCAGCGGCAATCGGCCTGCTGCTGGTCTCGGGCAGCTGGAACAGTCTGTCGATTCTCAAGGAATACGCCAACCGTGCCGACAGTTTTTGGGCCGAAGGCTCCAAACATGTGACTCTGGCGTTGGGCTCGCTGGCAGCAGCGGTGCTAGTCGGCCTGCCGCTCGGCATCCTTTGCCACCGCGTCGAAAAATTGCGGGCCGGCGTGCTCAACGTGCTGAACATCATCCAGACCATTCCCTCGATCGCGCTGTTCGGCCTGTTGATCGCGCCGCTCGGCTGGGTCGCCACGCATGTGCCCGGCGCGGCCTCCCTCGGCATTCGCGGCATCGGCACCGCGCCCGCCTTCGTCGCCCTGTTCCTCTATTCGCTGCTGCCGGTGGTGGCCAACACCGTGGTCGGTCTTGCCGGCGTGCCGCGCGCCGCCAACGATGCCGCACGCGGCATGGGCATGACCGAGCGCCAGCGCCTGTTCGGCGTCGAATTTCCACTGGCCTTCCCGGTGATCCTCACCGGCATCCGCATCGTGCTGGTCCAGAACATCGGCCTTGCTACCATTGCCGCGCTGATCGGCGGCGGCGGCTTCGGCGTGTTCGTGTTCCAGGGCGTTGGCCAGACGGCGATGGACCTGGTGCTGCTCGGCGCCGTTCCGACGGTGGCTATGGCCTTTGCCGCCGCCATCATCCTCGACGCATTCATCGAAATGACCTCCACCAGGCGACGCGAGGCACAACCGGCATGATCGAGATCGAAGGCATTACCAAGCGCTATGACGCGACGACCGTCGTCGATGACGTGTCGATGGTGATCGAGCCGCGCACCATCGCCGTCATCGTCGGCACCTCCGGCTCCGGCAAGACGACGCTGCTGCGCATGATCAACCGGCTGGTCGAGCCGACCGCCGGCGTGATCAGGCTCGACGGCGCCGACAACCGCTCGCTGCCCGGCTACGAGCTGCGCCGCAGCATCGGCTACGCCATCCAGGGCCATGGGCTGTTTCCGCATCGCACCGTGGCACAGAACATCGCCACCGTGCCGGTGCTGCTCGGCTGGGACGCGGCCCGCACCAAGCGCCGTGTCGACGAGTTGATGACGCTCTACCAGCTCGATCCCCAGGCGTTCGGGCCACGCTATCCGCACGAGCTCTCCGGCGGCCAGCAGCAGCGCGTCGGCGTCGCCAGGGCACTTGCCGCGGAGCCGAACGTGCTGTTGATGGACGAGCCGTTCGGCGCGCTCGACCCGATCATCCGCAACAAGGCGCAGGAGGACCTTCGGGCGATCCAGAAGCGCTTCGGCACCACCATCATCCTCGTCACCCATGACATGGAGGAGGCGGTGCGTATGGGCGACAAGATCGCGGTGATGGATGCCGGCAAGCTGGTGCAATATGCCAGGCCCGCCGAGATCCTGGCGAAGCCGGCCAGCGCCTTCGTCGAGACCCTCGTCGGCGCCAGCGAAAAACCGTTCAGGCTGCTGTCGCTCGGCCGGGTGCGCGACGCCGTGGAGACGGGCACCGCCGAAGGCGATGCGATCCCAGCCGACGCCAGTCAGCGCGATGCGCTGGCTGAACTGTTGTGGTCGGGACGCCCGGCGTTGCCGGTGACAGGCGCGGATGGCAAGCCGCTCGGCCGCGTGACTGTGGATGGGCTGGTGAAACGCGCGGCGAGGCCGGCATGAAAGAGGCCGGTGTAAAAGCCTGGCTTCCGTCACTGCTCAGGCTTGCCCTGGTGGTGCTGCTCATTGCGTTCGTGACCAATCCGGGTTGGTTCGAGCCGCTGCTGAAGCCGCTGACCGAGAGCAACGCGCCGGCAATCTACAACCAGGGCAGCCTGTTGACGCTGATGCTGCTGCACCTGAGGACCGTGCTGATCGCGACGGTGGCGGCAACCATCGTTGCCGTGGCGCTCGCCATCCTGGTCACCCGGCCGGCCGGCGTCGAATTCCTGCCGCTGTCGCGCAGCCTGGTCAATATCGGCCAGACCTTTCCGCCGGTGGCGGTGCTGGCGCTGGCCGTGCCGGCCGTCGGCTTTGGCGAGAAGCCGACACTGATCGCGCTGTTTCTCTACGGCCTGCTGCCGATCTTCGAGAACGCGCTGACCGGGCTGACGACGCTGCCGGCCAATGTGGTCGAGGCGGCGCGCGGCGCCGGCATGACCGGCTGGCAAAGGCTGGTCAAGATCGAGCTGCCGCTCAGCGCGCCGATCATTCTCGGCGGTATCCGGCTTTCGGTGGTCATCAGCCTCGCCACCGCGACGATCGGCTCGACCGTGGCGGCCAGGACGCTCGGCGAGGTGATCATCGCCGGTCTGTTGTCCAACAACCTCGCCTTCGTCCTGCAGGGCGGCCTGATCGTCGCCGCGCTTGCCGTGCTGATCTATGACGGGTTGTCGGCGATCGAGCGCTACACCGCGCGCCGCATGGGGCAGGAGACGGCATAGGCGACAGATCAGAGCTTATCGCGTTCGCTCATCTCGGCGGAAATGGACTTCAAACAGCGATTTCCATGACCCGGCCGGGTTCTGAAGTGAAAGATAGCGGCTCTACCGAGAGGCAGCCTTCGATTGCTTCACGCAAGTTCTCGACAAGTTCGTCCAAGGTTTCACCCTGGGTCGCGCAACCGGGAATTGCCGGCACTTCGGCCCAGTAGCCACCTTCTTCGGCTTCGTGAATGATCGCCTTGAACTTCATCGGTCATCTCCAACTCCACCCTGAAGATAGGCTGCCCCGCCGATATTTGCAAAGCTGCATCAGCGCTGTCTATCTGCAAGGTCTGCCTGCCTGATCAGGCTCTCGACGGGTGTGGCAGTCCAACGTCTGCAACGGCCAGCAGAAGGCTTTCATGTTCTCCATGACCATGCTGGCGGTGCTGCTCTTCGTGGTCGAACTGGACGGCGACCTGCGCGGAGGCTGACGACCGTCAGCCGATTTCAATCGATCTGATCGGGTGGCGGCACTTGCGAGCCTGTTGCCGCCATTGCTTTTGGGCGAAAGCCGGGGGCTTTTGGGCGAAAGCCGGGCAAAAACCGAACAATATCTTGACGTTCGCAGCCCTGTTTCGCATAAGCCGATGCGAGGGGAGCGGATTCGGCGCGCGGAATCCGCTCCCCGTCTCAACGGCCCAGGGAGGGGTTCTTTTGGGTCATCAATCGAGGAAAATCCGGCAATGACCATAATTTTAGCTGTCATCGCCTGCGGTCTGCTTTCAGTCCTTTACGCCATCTGGGCGACAAAATCGGTCCTCGCGGCCGATCAGGGCAATGCACGCATGCAGGAAATTTCCGCGGCCATCCGCGAAGGCGCGCAGGCCTATCTGGCGCGCCAGTACACCACCATCGCCATCGTCGGCGTCGTCGTCCTGCTGCTCGCCTGGTGGCTGCTTTCGATCACCGCCGCCATCGGCTTCCTGATCGGCGCCGTTCTGTCGGGCGCCGCCGGCTTCATCGGCATGCACGTCTCGGTGCGCGCCAATGTGCGCACCGCGCAGGCGGCTTCCAACAGCCTCGCAGCCGGCCTCGAGATCGCCTTCAAGTCGGGCGCCATCACCGGCATGCTGGTCGCTGGCCTGGCCCTGCTCGGCGTCTCGATCTATTATCTGATCCTCACCCAATTCATCGGCCTCCAGCCCAACGACCGCGTCGTCATCGACTCGCTGGTTTCGCTCGGCTTCGGCGCCTCGCTGATCTCGATCTTCGCCCGTCTCGGCGGCGGCATCTTCACCAAGGGCGCCGACGTCGGCGGCGATCTCGTCGGCAAGGTCGAAGCCGGCATTCCCGAAGACGATCCGCGCAACCCGGCCACCATCGCCGACAATGTCGGCGACAATGTCGGCGACTGCGCCGGCATGGCCGCCGACCTGTTCGAGACCTATGCGGTGACCGTGGTCGCCACCATGGTCCTCGCCGCCATCTTCTTCGGCGGCACCGCCGTTCTCAGCGCCACGATGCTCTATCCGCTGGCCATCTGCGGCGCCTGCATCCTGACCTCCATCGTCGGCACCTTCTTCGTCAAGCTCGGCTCCAACGGCTCGATCATGGGCGCGCTCTATAAGGGCCTGATCGTCACCGGCCTGCTGTCGATCGTCGGCCTCGGCATCGCCACCTCGGCAACCCTGGGCTGGGGCGAAATCGGCACGGTCGCCGGCATGGCCATCACCGGCACGAACCTGTTCATCTGCGGCCTGATCGGCCTTCTGGTGACCGGCCTCATCGTGGTGATCACCGAGTACTACACCGGCACCGACAAGCGCCCGGTGAACTCCATCGCCCAGGCCTCGGTCACCGGTCACGGCACCAACGTCATCCAGGGCCTTGCGGTCTCGCTGGAATCGACGGCACTTCCGGCGATCGTCATCGTCGGCGGCATCATATCGACCTACCAGCTCGCCGGCCTCTACGGCACGGCGATCGCAGTCACCACGATGCTCGGTCTTGCCGGCATGATCGTTGCGCTCGACGCCTTCGGCCCGGTCACCGACAATGCCGGCGGCATCGCCGAAATGGCCGGCCTGCCCAAGGAAGTGCGCCAGTCGACCGATGCGCTCGATGCCGTCGGCAACACCACCAAGGCGGTGACCAAGGGCTACGCCATCGGTTCGGCAGGTCTCGGCGCGCTGGTGCTGTTTGCGGCCTACTCCAACGACCTGAAGTTCTTTGCCGCCAATGGCGACAAATACCCTTACTTCCAGGGCATGGGCGACGTCTCTTTCGACCTCTCCAACCCTTATGTCGTCGCCGGTCTGATCTTCGGCGGTCTGATTCCGTATCTGTTCGGCGGCATCGCCATGACGGCTGTCGGCCGTGCGGCGGGCGCCATCGTCGAGGAGGTGCGCAAGCAGTTCCGCGAGGATCCGGGCATCATGGCCGGCACCTCGAAGCCGAACTATGCGCGTGCGGTCGATCTTCTGACCAAGGCGGCGATCCGGGAAATGATCATTCCGTCGCTGCTGCCGGTGCTTGCGCCGCTGGTCGTCTATTTCGGCGTGCTGCTGATCTCTGGCTCGAAGGCGTCCGCCTTTGCAGCCCTTGGCGCCTCGCTGCTCGGCGTCATCGTCAACGGCCTGTTCGTCGCCATCTCGATGACCTCTGGCGGCGGCGCCTGGGACAATGCAAAAAAATCGTTCGAGGACGGCTTTACCGACAAGGACGGCGTCAAGCATCTCAAGGGCTCCGAGGCGCACAAGGCCTCGGTGACCGGCGACACGGTCGGCGATCCCTACAAGGACACCGCCGGTCCGGCAGTCAACCCGGCGATCAAGATCACCAACATCGTCGCCCTGTTGCTGCTGGCCGTGCTCGCGCACGGCTGAGGCGGCTTGGCCTTCCGAGGCCGAGATCCACAACCGAACCCGCGGGAGCGATCCCGCGGGTTCGTCTATTTTGGACGTCCAGCATCAGGGAATTGACGCCGGTGACGGGTCCAAGCTCGCGTTGAAATGGTCTGAGGAAAACAAAAACCCGCGGGATCGCTCCCGCGGGTTTTCGGTCGCCTGAGATGTTGCTGCTTCCCCCCGAAGCAAAAAGAAGGGAAGCAAAAGAAAAGGAGGATCAGGTGCCCGGCGAGGCGCCGCCGCCGCCGCCGGGGAGGCCGGGCGCCAGCTTGCTGGCGCCACCCATGATCTGGCTGAGGAAGTTCTGGTCCTTGCCGCCGGTCGGCGTGGTCCGCGAGATGAAGTCGAACACCTTGCCGTCCTTCAGGCCGTAATTGGCGATCTGGGTAACGCGCCCGTCCTCGCCGAAATAGACGGCCAGCACCTTCTGGTCGACCAGCCTCGGCTTGTCGAAGGCGACGTAACGCTTGCGCGTCTGTGAGATGTAGTAGAAGGCCTCGTTGTCGAAAGTCGCCTTGGTCGACGGGGTGCCGAGCGCCAGAAGCACCTGTTCGCGGCTCGAGCCGACCGGCACCAGGTCGATCGCCTGCTGGTCGATGACGTAGCCCTGCGTCAGCGTCTCGCTCGGATTGAGATCACCGATCATCTTCGACGAGTTGCAGGCGCAAAGCGCCGAAGCTGCCACCAGCAGCGAGATCGCGCCGGCGGATCTCGGAAAAGCGGACCTGGGCAGAAAAGTCGACTTGATTTTCAGCGCGCGCAACTACAACTCCATTAGCTGGCCGCAACTTGCGCTGGGCCGCAAAACCGGTAAACCAGCTTGCTCGCCGATGCAACAAGGCCAATTCAACAAACGGTCCCCGGGAGACCACCCTCAATGTTCCAGCGCCTTTTTGGTCGCGAACTTCACGCCAACCGCGCTATCACCGAGGCGCTTTACGCACAAATCGTGGCAGCGGCGCGGCAAACCGTGTTTTATTCCGACTGGGATGTCCCGGACACGCCGCTTGGCCGCTTCGAGATGCTGTCGCTGCACATGTTCCTGTTCCAGCACCGGCTGCGCGGCGAGGGTGGTGTTGCCGGGGAGGTCGCGCAGGTGCTGATCGACGAGTTCTTCATGGATGTCGAGCATTCGCTGCGCGAACTCGGCATCGGCGACGTCGGCGTGCCGAAGCGCATGAAGAAACTGGCGAAGATGTTTTATGGCCGCACCGCCGCCTATGACGATGCGCTGGAACGAAACGACCATGACGCACTCGTCGCGGCGCTTGCCCGCAATGTCAGGCCTGATGCCGGCACCTGGCCGCAGGCGACGCATCTGGCCGGCTACGTCGCCGATGTCTCCAGGCGACTCGCGGAACAGCCGACCGAATCGATTGTTTCCGGCACTGTGGCATTCCCCGCGGCCAAACCTATTTAAGAAAACAAGCCTATTTAAAGGAAAACATGAAACACGCCGATTCCCAGAGCCCCGATCGCCAGAGCCCCGTGTCCTTCGTGGCCAACGTCGCCCGGCTGCCGCAAAAGGGACTGCCGGTGCTGATCGAGGCCGACGCCGCGCAGCGCGCCGCGCTGGCAGGCGAGCACGAGTTGCTGTCGGTCGAGAACTATCGCGCCGAACTTCTGGTGGCGCCATGGAAGCGCAACGGCGTCAAGGTCAGCGGCCGCGTCGAGGCCGATATCACCCAGGCCTGCATCGTCACCCTGGACCCGATCGAGGCGCATATCGACGAGGCGGTCGACGCACTGTTCCTGCCGGAGCAGTCGAAGCTCGGGCGGCAGGGTTTCGAGGGCGGTGGCGAGATAATGCTCGATGCCGAAGGGCCGGACAGCCCGGAAACATTTTCCGGCAATTCAATCGATGTCGGGGCGCTCGCCGAACAGTTCTTTGGACTGGCGATCGATCCCTATCCGCGCAAGCAAGGCGTTTCGATGGAGGCTGCCGACGATGCCGGGACTGTGGAAAGCGAATTTCAGCAAAAGCTGCGTTCCCTGCTGGGGAAATCCTGAAAACCCGACCCAATCGGAGAAAGCCGGTTGTGCGGCAGCCCAAAAACGCTATTTTCGCCGAACCTTCGCGAGCCCCAAACCCGTTGCCAGCGCCAGGCGCTCGCTCAAGCAAACTGTGAGATGAACACCGCGTGATCAGGATTTCCATCGATGCCATGGGCGGCGATCACGGACCAAGCGTGGTCATCCCGGCGCTCATGACGGTCGCGACCCGGCGTCCCGACATCCGCTTCGTCATCTATGGTCGCGAGGAGGCAGTGCGCCCCGAACTCGCAAAGCTGCCCAAGCTGGCGGAAGTGAGCGAGTTCATCCACTGCGAGATAGCAGTCCGGATGGACGACAAGCCGAGCCAGGCGCTGCGCCATGGCCGCTGGAAGTCGTCGATGTGGAAAGCGGTCGAGGCGGTCAAGGCAGGCACTGCCGACGCCTGCATCTCGGCCGGCAACACCGGCGCGCTGATGGCGATGTCGAGATTCTGCCTCCGCACCATGGCGACCATCGACCGTCCGGCGATCGCGGCGCTGTGGCCGACATTGCGTGGCGAAAGCGTGGTGCTGGACGTCGGCGCCACCATCGGCGCGGATGCGCATCAGCTGGTTGATTTTGCCATTCTGGGCACTGGCATGGCGCGCTCGGTTTTCGGCATCGAACGGCCGAGCGTCGGTCTGCTCAATGTCGGCGTCGAGGAGATCAAGGGCCAGGAAGAGGTCAAGGAGGCGGGCCGCATGTTGCGCGAGGCCAACATGGCCTCGATGAACTACCATGGTTTCGTCGAGGGCGACGACATCGGCAAGGGCACGGTCGACGTGGTCGTCACCGAAGGATTTGCCGGCAACATCGCGCTGAAAACGGCGGAAGGCACGGTACGGCAGATCGCCGGTTACCTGCGCGCCGCGATGGACCGCACGCTGATGGCCAGGATCGGCTATGTATTCGCCAAGGGCGCCTTCGATCGCCTGCGCGAAAAGATGGATGTCGGCCGCTCCAACGGCGGGGTTTTTCTGGGTCTGAACGGCGTCGTGGTGAAAAGCCATGGCGGCGCCGATTCGGACGGCTTCGCGGCGGCGATCGAGCTTGGCTACGACATGGTGCGCAACAATCTGCTCGATCGCATCGAAGCCGATCTTGATCTGTTCCATGCGCGCAATCCGCATGCCCAGACATCCAGGAAATCCGACGTCGTTGCCGACGCAGAGGAATAGGAAAGAGCCTTGATCAGATCAGTCGTGCGCGGCACAGGCTCCGCGCTGCCCCGCCGCATCATGAAGAATGCCGATTTCGAAGGCATGGTCGAGACGTCAGACGCATGGATTGCCCAGCGCACCGGCATCCGCCAGCGCCATATCGCGGCCGACGACGAGACGACGGCTTCGCTCGGCGAGGCGGCGGCGCGCGCAGCCCTCGACAATGCCGGCCTGACGCCGGCCGATATCGACCTGATCGTGCTGGCGACCTCGACTCCCAACAACACCTTTCCGGCGACCGCCGTCGACATCCAGAACCGGCTGGGCATGCATCACGGCTTCGCCTTCGACATGCAGGCGGTGTGCTCGGGCTTCGTCTACGCGGTGACGACGGCCGACCTCTATATCCGCGGCGGCCTCGCCAAACGCGTGCTGGTGATCGGCTCCGAAACCTTTTCGCGCATCCTCGACTGGAGCGATCGCTCGACCTGCGTGCTGTTTGGCGACGGCGCCGGCGCGATGGTGCTGGAAGCAGGCGAGGGGGCGGGCGGCATTGCCGACCACGGCGTGCTGGCTGCCAGCCTGCGCTCCGACGGGGCTCACAAGGACAAGCTGTTCGTCGACGGTGGAGCTTCGACCACCGGAACGGTGGGCCATCTCAGGATGGAAGGCCGCGAAGTGTTCAAGCACGCGGTCGGCATGATCACCGACGTCATCGAAGCGACGTTCTCAGCTGCCGGGATCACCGCTGAAGATCTCGACTGGTTCGTGCCGCATCAGGCCAACAAGCGGATTATCGACGCTTCCGCCAGGAAGCTCGGGATAGCTGAACAAAAGGTGGTGGTTACCGTCGATTTGCACGGTAACACCTCGGCTGCTTCGGTGCCGCTGGCGCTGTCGGTGGCGGTCGCCGACGGCCGCATCAAGAAGGGTGATCTGGTGCTGATCGAGGCGATGGGCGGCGGCTTCACCTGGGGCGCGGTCCTGCTTCGCTGGTAAGTGCCGAACGGACCGGTTCGGTCCTTGACCTTGCCGGATCAATTACTTAGGCTCTATCTTTGCTTATATAGAGTTATGTTTTTTGAGCTGATGGGGACGGTTCGCATGGGGGGAAAGACACTTACGCGCGCCGATCTTGCTGAAGCCGTTTATCGCAAGGTTGGCCTGTCGCGTACTGAATCGGCCGAGCTCGTCGAAGCGGTTCTGGACGAGATCTGTGAGGCGATCGTTCGCGGCGAGACGGTAAAATTGTCGTCGTTCGCAACCTTCCATGTCCGCTCCAAGAACGAGCGCATCGGGCGCAACCCCAAAACCGGCGAGGAAGTGCCGATCCTGCCGCGCCGCGTGATGACCTTCAAATCGTCGAATGTGCTTAAGAACCGCATCCTGCGCGCGCACCAGATCAGCAAGGCCAAGGGCAGCAAATAGCGCCTGCGCTTCAAAGCCCGGTTGAAAACGGTCGCCTGCTTTGACGCCGGGCTTGAATATTGTTTCATAAACCGCTGAAATAAGGCTCGATTCGGCAGGACAAGCCGGATCGGAATGACTCTTTGTTGAGCATGATCCTGGCCGAAAACCGTTTCCCACTTTTCGGGACCATGCTCCAGCGTGAGGATTTCGCCCATGGACAAGAGCCCCGACGCTTTCCGCACCATCAGCGAGGTCGCAGAAGATCTCGACCTGCCGCAGCATGTGCTGCGTTTTTGGGAAACGCGCTTCAACCAGATCAAGCCGATGAAGCGCGGCGGTGGCCGCCGCTACTACCGGCCGCAGGATGTCGAATTGATCAAGGGCATCCGCCACATGCTCTACGATCAGGGATACACGATCAAGGGTGTGCAGAAGCTGTTGCGCGAGAACGGCAATCATTTCCTGGTCGCCATCGGCAATGGCGACATGGCGGCCGTCGAGGCGATCTCGCAGCGCCGGCAGGCCGATGCGGTGCCGTTGACACCGGCGGCCCAGCCGCGCGGCGCCGATGACGAGATGCTGGTCGGCGAGCCCAAGGTGAAACCCAGCCGGCGCTTTTTCGGCCTGGGCAAGACCGAGGAAGAAGGCCCGGTACAGCCGGGCACGTCGAAACTCTCGCGCGACAATCGCGCTTTGCTGCAGGAGGCGCTGTTCGACCTTCTGGAATGCAAGCGCCTGCTCGATCAGGTGCGCTAGCATGGCCCCGAAAAATGCGCAAAAAAATGCTGCAGACACCTTGCGCCTCCGATAGGACGCGCCGCGCTGTAGTGCATGTTTTGGATAGCGACTGCATAGAACTTCACGCGGGTCGCATGAATCCCTTCTGACGCGACGCGCTCTAGGCCCCGATCGGTCGCGGCAAAAACCGGAACCGGTTTTGCGATCGTGCGTTCCTTCGCAAAAGAAGGAAGCCTGTCATGGTATCATTTTCGACCCTCTCCGACATCGATCTTGAAAAACAGGTCGCGGCTCTCTCCAGGGAACTGGCGGCGTTGAGGAAAGCCGTTTCCAGGCGCGGCAGCGCCTATTACGAGGACGGGCGTGACACCGCGTCGGACTATTACTCGGACCTCGCCGAACGTTTCAGTGACGCTCTGCCTGCGATCAGGAGGCATGGCAGGGTGATAGAGAAGACAGCCCGCGATCATCCCGCGACAGCCGCCGCAGTCGGTCTGGTTGTGGTCGGGCTCGTCGCCAGCATGTTCCTCAGCCGCCAGCAGAAAACGTCGCGGACGAGATCGAGATCGGCACGTTGAGACAAGAAAATGGCGGCGCGGACGGCCGCCATTTTCGTTGACCAAAAGGTCGATCAGCGCGCGACCTTGAGCTTGTTCTTCGGGCTGACCTGCGCGGTCTGGCTGCATTTGCCGTAGACGGTGCCGTTGGAGTCGGTGGCGTCCGTATAGGTACCCTTGCAGTCGAGCTGCAGCACCAGGCAGTGACCCGCGCCCTTGCAAACCGCGCCGCCGCCGCTCGGATGCGTGCCGTTGGCGAAGGCCGAGCCCGGCAGTGAAATCGAGCCGAAGGCCGAGACGACGATGGCAGCGGCGAGCGACAGGCGCTTGAAGTTCGAGATGTTGGTCACTTGAGCATTTCCTTCTCTTGATCGAGGATCGCCGTCAGGGCGTCCTTCCGGTTGGGACCGCCTTTGTGGCGTCCATGCCGTGTTGGTGCGGCCCGGAGAGAAAAGGTTCACGCGTCGGTTCAAGAAAATTCGCAGCCCCTGACGCGTTCTGCGTGCTCCGGCTCCCGCTGCTGAGATTCGATCCTACAGCCGCTTGACAAGGGAGCAGCTCAGAACCGTCGAACAGTTCGTCGATCGGCCAGTCAAAGACCCCGATCGGGATGACGGTCCCGTGCCGGTGCCGCCGAGGCCTGTGCCGGGCTGCGCCGATCGGAATCACGATGCCGTGACGGCGTTTTTGGCGCTTGGCAAATCACCATCGAGAGGGCATTCTCTGCGCCGTCTCAGGCAACTTCTTGATTTGATCAAACTCTTTAAATCCACGGAGTTGCCAAATGCCCCAAATAGCAACAAGCGAAGCTTTTTCCGAACTGTCGGCGACCGAAGCTGCGCCCGACCACAGCGCCCTTAAGGCCATCCGAGAAACCAGGGGATACAGCATGGAAGAGCTGTCCCTGACGTGCGGACTGTCGGTCGATGAGATCGCCGACATCGAGAACGGCAGGAATGCCGATTTGTCGAAGCTCAGGCGAATAGCCTCTGCGCTCCGGCTTCCGGAAAGCGCGCTGATCGATACGGCCGCGCTGACACAATCCGTGGAAAATCCAAGACCCGTCTCATAGCAGCGACGCCAGAGGATCAAGCCAACAAGCGAGGTGTGTTCTGGATTTGAAGTTCCTGAATGCTGACGACATCCACCAGAGCAGGAACTTCAAATCCACCATGCCGGGCATCGGCGTGATGGCCGCCGAATTCGGTTGACCCGAACCGCGTTATCACGATACATCGCGACCGGTCCGGAGTGTAGCGCAGCCCGGTAGCGCACTTGACTGGGGGTCAAGGGGTCGTCGGTTCGAATCCGGCCACTCCGACCAAATAAGCCCTTAGAACCCTAGGGCTTATTTGAAATCCGGGGAAACTAGCTGAGCCGCGAAAACGAGAAATTGGGGCCTTTCTGGGCCCTTTCCTTTTCTGGGCCGTGCCAGTCTGGGGCCATGTCGCCCGAATCGCGCCGTGAACGGGCCGACGATCGGCGGCCAAGCGCTGATCGACAGGCTCGGATCAGATCGCGGATCGATGCGTCAGGATCTGGTCGGGCTGTTTGGCTACTCAAAATGCAAGGCCGAAGGCCGCGACCGCCGCCCGGTGTTCTTCACGTTCATTCCCGACGACAAAAGCCAGCAGCGAGAGCGGAACTGCACCTGGAAGCGGACCTTCGAAAGTGAAGGGCTCGAAACGCGGGAACCTTTCATCCGCGAGCCGCTTTGTGTGCATGTCCCAAGCCGTGCAACCACCCATATTGCCAAAGGGTAGCCCAGATCGGGACGTCAACTGTGAAGTCGCCTTGGAAGCCGCATTTGCAGCCTTGGTGACAGCCTCGGAAGCGAAGGGTTGGACGCCGCGCGAAACGGCTGCAGCTCTACTGAAAATCGCAACGGAGCATGCCCAGCGGTTCAGGCTTGTGCCGGCTGAGCCGCCAAGGTGGCGAACGCGAAGAGGTCTGTTCATCGCGTGTGCCATGCTCGTGTTTTTGCTGTGTGCAGCCATCGCTTGGTGGGGTTCTTAGATGACAATCAACGTTTCGCCCCGGCAGGGTGGAACAGCCTTGGAAGGGGCCAGAACCCCTTCCGGTTTTTCCGCCGCGCTGCGACTACAAGAGGTCTAGGAACGCGTTACGAACCGCTGGGGGTAGATTGTCGTAAATCAGTTTGAAAGCGACGGCGGTCTTCTCTGCGTCGTCATCGGTTTCAATTTCTTCTTTCAGGATCGAAATGCGATATGCCTTACTTGGCATCTTTCCATGCCTGGCTAAAACCTCGTGTAAGCTGTTGGATAGCTCTTCAAAGAGGTCGTCGCCTTCCTTTACTCGGACGAACCACTTGTGCAGGACATCCTCGGTCTTTATTCCCGACATGGTATAGACGTCAGCATCTACATAATTACCCGGCGTCATGTCGGCATAGCCGATTACCTTTGACGGGCCGAACATCCAATTCCCATCTCGACCCTTGACAGCATACCAGGCCCTGTATTTGGCCAGAGTTTCGTTGATGGGGTGTGCCTTTTTTTGCATCATAGCCGAGTGGAAGTTCATGATATTTTCTTGAGCCTGATCTGACGAAGAAATGAGCTTCATGTTTTGGTTCCTCTCCGAAGTTCGACAAGTTCTTGTAGTTCGCGAAGTTCGCAAAGTCAATGGCGCTTACGGAGCGATGTTGCCGGCCCTGCGCATGTCCGGCATTGTGGCAACCTGGTAGGGAGGGCGAGATCAATGCGAGCAGCCATGATGACCATTGTTGCGACCACCGGATTAGCAAATATTGCGGCCGCCGCCGAAAATGAGTGCCTCTCTCAATATACCAAATATAATGTGTGCAACGCTGCAAGGGAGATGCAAAAATCGGCCGCGCCGATGCTTCCAATGAAGATGAACGCGAACATGACTTGGGAGAGCGCAGCCGCAATTGGTCCGATATTTGCTGCTTATGTTAGTTGGACGCAAAGCTGGTCTGCGATTGAATTAACCTTGTCGAGTGCAGGCATGTCGAAAGAGTCCTTGGTCTCTAAGATGCAAACACAGACCCAAACAATGGTATGCGGACAAGATGCGACCGCTGCTTTTGTGCGTCTAGGAGGCAAGGTGCAGTATATTTATCGTTCGGCTGATGCAGTGCCCATCGCGTCATTGACAGTTACCAAATGCCCTCGTTAGTCCCCGTTTCGACGCGCGAGCCACTGCAGAAAACTCGCGCAAGAGCGCTATATGTAGACAGCGGACCGTCGCCGCAGTGGCGATGATGAAGACCGGACTGGCTGTGCATACCCCGCTTGGCCGTTTTCAACCTGGGAACTCTATAAGCACGTCTAATAACATTCGAGCCGGCATTTCGTTGGTGCGCTCCACAATTGCTGCATGGGCGGGCGGAGCGTTCTCGGAAATGCAGGTTCTGCGGATTCTCAAAAATGCCGGGAAGCCCGGCCTCGATTTTTCGCCGCAACAAAAAATTCCGTCCATTAGGCCCCGCGCGGGCCTGCCGGCGCACGGACTCGGCAAGTCTTCACCCGCCCCTGATGCAACAGGGTTGACAATCAAACTAGCCGAACGACTATCACGAGCCAAGCGTGAGGTACGAGATTGATTTTGGAAAGTTGGCCATGGAAAGAAGCCCTGCTTAGGGATGCAAATACACTTGATGGTTTCTTTTTGGGAGACGATGACGAGCAGGCCGAGGTCGATTATGAACGAACCATTTTCTTGGCAGGCTTCACCATACGCAAATTGCTTGAGGCAAAAAAGCTAACCGATCGCACAGCACTGGCTGATGTGAAATGTCGGAAACTTCGCCTGCTCGATCCCGCTAGAATCCCCGATCGACTTGCCCGGCATTTTCCGAACGAGTTTTATGATTTCGAAAGTCGGCAAGCGGCCACGGTGAAACTGTCGTTTTTGACAAATCAGTTGATCCATAGTTTCGTTTTCATCGCCACTGTCAGGGACGAAACGGACTTTCATGCAGAAGGCATTTTCGTGAACTCGGACTATGACCGGGGCAAATTCCTGTATGAGTATGATTTACCTGAGTTGGTGCGAATAATGCGGCTTGTCGGAAATGATGAAGTTCAGCGAAGTCACCACAAACGCGACGAAAACGGCGAATGGATCATCCGCAATTACGGGCCAGACGAGCCGGAAGCAAATCAGCGATAGGTCAACATGCTTGGATATCGAAAACGATCGTTTGTCCGCGCACATGACCTTCTTACCGCGCTCCGAAATGATCAAGAAAATCTCGTAGCACTTAGAGAAATGCAGGCGCTGCTGTTGCGCGAGATCGTTCTGACAGAAGACCGCATTCGGCCACTAAAAGCGGAGTTAAGAACTATTGATCCAGACGCACCGGGCGCGGACCTCAAACGTTTCGTGTTTCTGACGAATCGAATTGAAGGACTGCGCAGGTGCGCGTTTATCTGGCGCTGTTTTGGGGATGCAATCGCCTTCCTCTACATGGACAAATACGCGCTCAAACAGACCCTCTACAACACGGACAATTACAACGCCAAGCAAGGTGCGGGCTTCATTGGTGGCAAAGATGGCCTCGCAATGGAATTAGCTGTTTTGGACGCATTCGTTGACAATGGCATTCCGGCGCTTCAGGTGGACATTACGAACACAATACGTCACGGCGATATCTGCGTGATGGTGGGTCCAGATCCGATTTTGGTCGAGGTCAAGGCGTCGAAGAAGAAACTCAACCCGAGGGGGAAAAAGCAGGGCCGCAGTCTGGACATGCTGAACACGTTCTTCACGACTGACAAAGTCAAAGGACTGCGCGGAATGGAGGAGGTTCGGCGTCGAGAATCTAAGATCGCCGAGCGAGTTCATGCGGACCTAATGAACGTATGCATCGGAAAGGCAAGGAAACGCGGCTACGGGATTGAGCAGCCAGAAAAAGGCTTGTTCTATGTCGCAATGGGGGAGGATGCTCCAAGCATCCAAGAGATTTTTGCGGATATGGGGCTGCGAGAGTCGCTTATGTTTGGTTGGAACATCGAGAAGACCCAACGGATGTGGGCGCCCTTCGTCCCGTTCACATTGAGCATTGAAGATAAGGATGCACTTTGGGATTTCATAGAGGGCAAATTGTTCGTGATGGTGGTCTTGGAGATCGACCGACTAATCGAGATCGCAGCGGAGATTGGCCTAAACGCAATTT
Organism: Mesorhizobium sp. WSM4820; assembly: GCF_055811075.1. Taxonomy (NCBI): domain Bacteria; kingdom Pseudomonadati; phylum Pseudomonadota; class Alphaproteobacteria; order Hyphomicrobiales; family Phyllobacteriaceae; genus Mesorhizobium; species Mesorhizobium sp. WSM4820. Next base: position 151,820 of record NZ_JBVVQN010000001.1, read on the forward strand.
ACGATGAGCAAAGCGACCCTAAATATCCACTCACATTCAAACTGGTCGGGGGTACGGGTCTAAGTGGTATATCGAGGCAAATGATTGGTCGGGTCGGGATGGAGTGTTTATCGCCGCAGACGATGATCCACAGGGCAGTTGAAATGTATCGCAATTCAGCCGAGCAATTTTCAGTCGAAATGGAGCGGCAGGAATTGGTCTAAACGGAACGGCCAGCGATACATGGCGGCAACGTTCAAGGTCCGCAACGTGTCGGAACGGACATTCCGCTTAGGGCACCAGCGGTTGGCGCGATCCGCCTTACGCCAAGCAGCGGCTCGACGAGCCTCATTGTCATGAGTGCTCGCCGATATCATGGTTAGATTAGTGCCGAAGTCGCCATAGTCCGGCTGCTTGACGGCAAGACAGATCCTTCCTCGACGAGGATGGCGACAAGGTTGCGCACAAGAAACCAGCAGGCTCGGTGCTGACCTCAACGCGCGCGGCCCAGCGATCGTACAACGTTGCCGCCTGCTGGTAGCTTCCGACCAATCGACGGCCATCGCTTTGCGTCGGCACAACAGGCAGGCCGAACACAGCGGACTGGACTACGCAACAGCTTGTGGATTGCTCGAGATGTACTGGCCATCACCATCGTTCAAGAACCGCAGGCGCATCCAGTCCGAAGGGTGCATGACGATGCCATCCGCCGGCTTACCTGAGAAATCCATCATGCTCCAGCCGCCGGCGAACACAGCGCCGCCGGCCGCAACTGCCGCTGATGGCGATGTTCGAGAGCGATCGCGCCCCAGATCAGCCCGAGCAGCAGATAGACGTGGCGCCAGTGATCGATGTCGATGAAGGTGCCCAGCGCGATATTGCCGATGAAGGCGACATAGGCGCACAGAAGGTAGGGCTGCCACGGCCTGTCGCGCAGGAGAATGCGGAAGCCGGCCGCTATCGTCCAGCAGGTCAGCGTCAGGAACGTGACGAAGCCGAGCCAGCCATAGTCCATCAGCATTTTCAGCCAGATGTTGTGTGTGTCCTCGCCGAAAATCGTGCCGAAGACGAGTGGGCCGATGCCGAGCGGATGCTCCAGCGCCATCTGGAAACCGAAGATATAGCGGGCGAAACGGCCGAGGCGGGCGGTATCGTAGCTTTGTTCCAACTGGGCGCGGCTGGAGAACATTTCCGAGACGCCCGGCAGCTGCAGGATGACGAGCATCGCAATGACCAGCAGCGAGATGGCGGCGATGGTCATGACGACGACACGCAGCCGGAATTTTCCGCTGGCGCTCTGCAGGAACAGGGCGCCGGTGAGCAGGATCGCCGAAACGCCGAACATGCCCCAGGCGCCGCGCGAGAACGAGAAGAAAATCCCGGCGGTGATGATCAGCAGCGGCATCGCCAGCAACGGCATGCGTGAGATGGGGCCGGTCAGCAGGAGATGGAGCAGGTAGATGCCGGGCAGCACCAGGAACGGCCCGAACACGTTCGGATCCTGGAAGGCGCCGGTGGCGCGGTCGTATCTGGTGAAGATCTCCGCCCCCGGAAAGGCATGGAAATAGCCTGATATCCCGAGCAGCGAGGTCAGCACCGCCGACATCACATAGGCCCGGAAGATCACTCGGTAGAGATTTGGCTGGACCGATGTCACCGAGGCGAAGAACACCGCGGTAAACGCCAGGAACAGCGACACGGCGAGATAGAGCGGGGTGCCGGCAATATCCGACATCTGGGTCATCGCGATCATGCCGCCGATGTTCATGACCACCAGCAGCACCAGCAGCGGCGCCGCCGCGCGCGATATGCGCAGGCCGAACAGGGCCCACACCGCCATCAGCGCGACCATATAAAGGTCGTATGGCGCCGGCTCGGCGATGACGAAGCCGGACAGGAAGACGCCGAGGAAAACCGCGCCCGACGCAATCAGCGCGATCAGCTTGGCGTTGACCGCGGCCGGCGACAGTTCATGCGTGACTGCGCTCAATAGGCATTTTCCGTATTGAGCAGCCGGATCGGTGTCAGGAACAGGATCCTCAAATCGAACAGCAGCGACCAGTTCTCGATATAATAGAGGTCGTATTCCGTCCGCATGCGGATCTTCTCGTTGGTATCCATCTCGCCGCGCCAGCCATTGATCTGCGCCCAGCCGGTGACGCCGGGTTTGACCTTGTGGCGTGCGAAATAGCCGTCGACCACCTCATTGTAGAGAAGGTTGTGCGACTGGGCGGCAATGGCGTGCGGGCGCGGGCCAACCAGCGACAGCGAACCGAAAAGCGAATTGAAGAACTGCGGCAACTCGTCGATCGAGGTCTTGCGGATGAAGCGGCCGACGCGGGTGACGCGCGGGTCGTTCCTAGTCACCGTCTGCTTGGCCGTCGGGTCGGCCTTGTCGGTGTACATCGAACGGAACTTGTAGACCTCGATGATCTCGTTGTTGAAGCCATGCCGCTTCTGGTGGAACAGCACCGGTCCCTTGCTGTCGAGCTTGATGGCGATCGCGGTCGCCAGCATGACCGGCGAGAACACGATGATGCCGATGATCGAGAAGACGATGTCGAAGGCGCGCTTGGCGACCGAATCCCAGTCGTTGATCGGCCTGTCGAAAATATCGAGCATCGGCACCGAGCCGATGTAGGAATAGGCGCGCGGCCGAAATTGCAGCGCGTTCGAATGCGCCGAGAGCCGGATGTCGACAGGCAGCACCCACAGCTTCTTCAAAAGCTGCAGGACGCGCGTTTCGGCGGTCAGCGGCAGCGATACGATCAGCATGTCGATACGGGCGATGCGGGCGAACTCGATGAGCTCGGAAACGGTGCCGAGCTTTGGGTAGCCGGCGACGATGGGCGGCGAGCGCTTGTCGCCGCGGTCGTCGAAGATGCCGCAGATGCGGATGTCGTTGTAGGGCTGCTTTTCGACGGAGCGGATCAGGACTTCCGCCGCCGTGCCGCCGCCGACGATGACGGCGCGGCGCTCCATGCGCCCGTCCCGCGCCCAGCGCCGGATCAGCTTCGACATCAGCAGTCTCAGGCCGAAGATCAGCATGAAGCCGACGACGAACCAGGTGCCGAAAACCAGGCGCGAATAGTCCTGCGACATCTTCATGGCGAATGCCGTCAGCGCCATCAAGGCGAAGGTGCCGGCCCAGGCCATCAGCAGACGGCCGAAATTGGCGAGCGGCCGCATAAACGAGACGATCTGGTAGCAGTCGGTGAGGTCGAGCAGCACCACGGCGAGGGACGAAGCGGCGGCGATCGCCAGCGGATATTGCCAGGCGAGATGGTTGAAGAAGCCGACATAGTAAAAATAGATGCACAGGCCCGACAAGAACAGCAGTGCGAATTCGACCATCCGCAAGACGCCGCTGACCATGATCGGCGACATGGTGTCGCGCCGGTATTGCGACGCGACCTGACGGGCGACGTCGTTCATGCCGCCGGGGCTATCGTCAGCGGCCGGGCCGTTGAAATTGCGCACCGCGTCTTTCGAAAAGCGGCGTTTGGGATCGAAGTCGCTCATGATGCATCCGCAAAGCTTCACGCAAGTGAATAGCGAAATAGAGCTAAGAAACCCTTGAAACAACAAATAGGTTTTGGGGAAGCTTTGAGGTCAGCGCCGTTTTGGGGTTACCGCCCATTTCGGGTTAGCGCTTGAGCGCCGCGAAATAGGCCGTCTCGATCGCGGCGGCCATCACGTCGGCGCCGAATCGCGCCTTGAGGTCGGCGGTATCGGGCATCAGCCTGCCATAGGCATCGGGGTCGGCCAGCGCCGCGCTCATCTTGTCGGCGAGCTCGCACGGATCGGGCCGGATCAGGGCGGGGGAGCCGGCGCCAAGAATTTCCGGGATGCCGCCGACGCCGGTGGCGATCATCGATTTGCCGGCGGCGAGCGTCTCCAGCACGATGTAGGGCATGGCTTCCGCGCGCGAGGGCACGACAACCAGTTCGGCCAACTCGAAGGCCTTGCGCGCCGGCATCGGCGGCAGGAAGCGCATATGGCCTTCGAGCCCGAGCCGCTTCACTTGCGCATGGTAGCGCGGCAGGTCGTCGCCGTCGCCGACCATCACCGCATTCACCGGGCGGCCGAGCCGCGTTCCGGCAAGAACCAGCGCATCGATGAAGATGTCCGGTCCCTTGAGGTCGCGCATCATGCCGATATAGAGGGCATCGGCCGCATTCGCTTCGGTTCGCACCGGCTCGAACTCGGCGGCGCTCAGTCCATTATAGACAAGGTTGTTCGGGATCGGCGGTTCGCCGACCTTCCTGCGATAGGTCCGCCTTTCATAGTCGGAGACAAACAGAAGATAGTCGGTGAAGCGCGCCATGAACCGCTCGAGCGCGAAGAACAGCTTCCCCGTGGCGGTGGTCTCGTCATAGTGAAGAGAGCCGCCGTGCGGCGAATAAAGGCGGGCTACGCGAAACCTTGATACCCGCAACAATGAGCCGAACAGGCGGGCATAGGCGCCACCCTTGGCGCCGTGCCCGTGGAGCACGTCCGGCCGCAATTCCTTGATGATCCCAAATGTGCGCCAGGCCGAGGCGAGGTCGCCTGGTCCGACATGCCGCTGCATCGGCGTGCGATGGATGCCGAGCGCCATTATGCCCTTCATCTGTTCGAACAGATGTTCCTCGAAGTCGCCGCCCGTCGTCGAATCGCAGACGATGCCGACGGCATGCCCGGCGGCGACCTGCGCCTCGGTCAGGTCGCGCACGTGACGAAAAATCCCCCCGACAGGTGAGCGAAAGCAGTGGACGATCCTGAGTGTGTCCGCCACGTGGTCTAGAACAGGCGTTCGCGAACATAGACCGTGTCGCCGGGCAGAAGCGGGTCGGAGGTGGCAACGCGGCCGGTCATGACCTTGCCGTTGATGTCGCGGGTGATGTCGACGCTTCCCTGGTTGGCGCGCGGGCTGAAACCGCCGGCGATGGCAATCGCCTTTTGCACGGTCAGGCCGGGAACATAGGAGTACTGGCCCGCAGCACCGACTTCGCCCATGATGAAAATCGGCCGGTAGCGGTCGATCTCGACCGAAACGTCCGGATCACGGAGATAACCCTGGCGTAATTTATCGGCGATTTCGCCTTCGAGTTGCTGTGCGGTGTGGCCGCGCGCCGGCACGGCGCCGACCAGCGGGATGGACAGATAGCCGGATTGGTCGACACTGTAGACGTTGGTCAATCCTTCCTGCTCGAACACGGTGACGCGGACCCGGTCGCCGGCGCCGAGGCGATAAGGCTGATCGAGCATTTTATGAAAGGCCGCCGGCGCCGGCCGGTAGCTGGAGCAACCGGCAAGCAATGACACGGCGAGCAGCGCACGGAACAGGGAAGCAGTGCTTTTCATGACCGGACATGTACCTTCGACTGGCCGCCGCTGCACCGCGGCAAACGCTGGAGATCGAGGCCCGTTATCATCCGGTTAGGGTTAATGGCCGGTAAAGGCGGGCGGCCGAAGCGACGGCAACCGACAACAGGCGGCCGGTTCCTGTGCGTTTAGCTGCCGCGTGCGCGTAAAACCTGACAGGTTGCTTACCGCAATATTAACGGCTGAGTTACCATATTTGTTTACGGTGTATACTGACTAATGCATGTCGCCCAAAAGTGCGCAGCGGTTTTGGGACAAACGACATGCATGAAAACAAGAGCTTGAAGTGCGTCGCATGATCCGTTCAATGCGACGCGCTTCAAGCACCGGAGCAGGATGCATGTCCGTTCAATCCGCGGCCGCAGATGTCGACGTCGATCTCAGGCAGCTCTTCGCCAGCCTTGCGAGGAATTGGCTGCGCATTCTTGTCGTCGCGCTTGTCGTAACCGGCCTGGCGTTCGCGCTCACCTGGCTCGCCACGCCGCATTACCGGGCCGAAACCCGGCTTTTGATCGAAACGCGCGAATCGGTCTACACGCGCCCTGACGGCACCAATGACAACGACAAGCCTATACTCGACGAGGAAGGCGTGACCAGCCAGGTCGAGGTCATTTCCTCGACCGACATCCTCAAGCAGGTGGCGCAGAAGCTTGATTTGTCGCGGCTGCCCGAGTTCGACGAGACGGCGGATATGCCGGCGTTGAGCCGTCTGCTTGTCGTCGCCGGCCTGAAAAGCGACCCCAACGAGATTCCGCCGGAAGAACGCGTGCTGACGAAGATGCGTGAGAAGCTCAACGTCTATCGGGTTGAAAAATCTCGCGTTATCGTCATCGAATTCTCCTCGGAAGATCCCCGGCTCGCCGCCGCAATCCCGAACGCCATCGCCGACGCCTACATCTCCGTCCAGGGCAATGCCAATATCGAATCGAATTCCGCCGCAACCGACTGGCTTGCGCCGGAGATCGCCGACCTGTCGAAGCGGGTGAAGGATGCCGAGGCCAAGGTGGCAAGCTACCGCGCCCAGTCCGATCTTTTGATGGGCGGCAACAATTCGGTGCTCGCCACGCAACAGCTTTCCGAACTGTCCAGCGAATTGTCGCGGGTGCGGGCCAATCGCGCCTCGGCGGCAGCGACTGCCGACAGCGTGCGCAGGGCGCTGCAGAATGGCAGCTCGCTGGATGCGGTGCCGGAGGTGCTGTCGTCCGGACTGATCCAGCGGCTGCGCGAGCGGCAGGTCGAGCTCAAGACCAACATCGCCGACCTTTCCACCTCCTTGCTCGACAATCATCCGCGTATCCGGGCGCTGAGGTCGCAGCTTGCCGATCTCGACCGCCAGATCCGCAACGAGGCGGAAAAGATCATGACAGGGCTGATGACGCAGGCGCAGACCGCCCAGGCCCGCGAAAACCAGCTTGTCGCCGACGTCAACACGCTGAAGGCCGCATCGGCGCGCGCCGGCGACCAGCAGGTCGAACTGGACGCGCTGCAGCGCGAAGCGACCGCCCAGCGCCAGCTGCTCGAAACCTATCTCACCCGTTATCGTGAGGCGTCTTCGCGCAAGGACAGCAACTATCCGCCGGTCGACGCCCGTGTCTTTTCCCGCGCGGTGGCGCCGTCCCAACCCTACTATCCAAAAATCCTGCCGATCATCGGTGCGGCCTTCGTCGGCTCGCTGCTGGTCATGGCGATCGTGACGCTTCTGCAAGAGCTGTTTTCGGGTCGCGCCATGCGGCCGGCCGCCGGCGCCCGCTTCGAGCGGATCGAACAGGTCGCGATGCCGGTTGCCCACGAACCGCCCAATCACGAACCGTCCGATCACGAACCGCCCGATCACCAGCCACCCAATCAGGAACCGGCCGATATCGAAGACCTTGGGGATCGGACGGCGGACGTCCAGGCAGAGCCGCAAGCGGCTGCCGCGGCGCCAGCAACTGGCCCGGCAACTGGTGACGACGTCGGGCCGGCGCGCCGCAGCCTTGGCGAGGTCGAAATCGACAAGGCGGTGGAGAAACTGATCACAAGCGGCGCGGCACGCGCCATATTCGTGTCGCCGGAAGGCGACGAGGCGGCCGCCTCGGCGGTGCTGGTGGCGCGTGAGGTTTCCGACACCGGCCTGCGCGTGCTCCTGCTCGATCTCACCGCTTCGGGCGCCGCCTCGCGACCGACGCTGGACAGCAGGCTTTTCCCGGGCATCACCGATCTGCTCGCCTCCGAGGCGCAGTTCAGCGACGTGATCCATGCCGATCTCTATTCGGACTGCCACGTCATTCCCGTCGGCAACGCCGATCCGGTTCGCGCCATGCGCGCCGCCGACCGGCTGCCGATCATCATGCAGTCGCTGACCACCGCCTACGATCTGGTCGTGGTCGAATGCGGACCCACCGACGCGCAAGGCATCAGCCGCCTTGTCGGCGAGGGCACAGAAGTCTTCCTGTCGCTGCTGGAGCCGAACGACGAGGTGGCGCAGGCCGCGGTCGAGCTGATCGAGAGCGGCTATCCCGACCTGACGCTGGTGACGCCGGTCGGCCATCAGACGCCAGGGACGCCGCTACCCGGACGGCGCTCCGCCGCCTGAGACAGTTCGATAATTCTCTTGAACGCGCGGCGATGAGAGTTTGCAGCCGCGGGCGATAACGCGGTCTGCTTTCTCCCCTTGTGAGGCAATCGCGCAGGTCGGCGCCGCCCCTCATCTGGCTGCCGCCATCTTCTCCCCGTATAGTGACGGGGAGAAGGGCGCCTGCGCAAAGGATTTCGCCAATATCCGGCGCTGCAAAAAACGCGCCGAGGGTGGGGCCAGCCCCTTCTCCCCGTTCACAGGGAGAAGATGCCGGCAGGCAGATGAGGGGCGGCGCCGACATCGACAGTTAATCTCAAGTGGTGCCAGCTGCATCGCCGGCTCAGCGTTCAGCTGTCGTCTTCGCTCGCCGCAGGTGCTGCCTGCCCGGCCGTCTTGCGGCGCAGCATCTTGGTCAGCTTCCAGATCGTCGGGCTGTTCTTGACGAAGGCTTTCAGGCGTGCGCCCTGCCGCAGGACAAACACCAGCGCGCGGCCTTTTGTCGTCAGCGGAACCAGGACCTCGAAATGCCGGGTTTCGATATCGCACCACAGCCGCTTGTAGGGTTCGTCGCCGACCGAGAAATCATAGACATCGAACCCCTTCTCGCAGGCTTCCTCGATATTGTCGAAGAACAGGAAGTCGCCGGGGCTCGCATGGGCGAGGTCGTCGTCGGCGATCGCTCCGAATTCGCAGATCAGGCGTTTTCCCGAGCGGCTCGATCCGGTGACGGCGCGAAGCTTGCAGGCGACTTCGAGCCCATGCAGCACGAAGGACGGCGTGTCGTCGGAGAGCGCTTCGACGAACAAGGCGCGGAAGAAAGCACGAACCTGTGGCTCGCCGAAGACGTTGGCGATGCCCATCTTGCGGAAGCGGAACTCCTTCATCTCGAAAAACGCATCGAGCAGCCTGTTCACCTCGTCCGCCGTCCGGGCCTCGATGCGGCGGTGGCTGCCGACGGCCCCAAACTTGCGCGCCTGCGAGCGGTGCCTCTTGCGCCTGCGCTTGCCGTTGGCGCGGGAGAGCAGGGCATCAAAACCTCCCGCCAGGTCGACGGCCAGCGACAGGTTGGGGCTGGGAAAATGCGGGAGGGACAGAAGCGGATTGGCAACGCGGTCGAGATCGGGCAGCAGCCGTTCCAGCGAGACGAGGTCGATGTCCGGCCGCGCCCTGGCGATCGCCGCCAGCATCGAGCGGATCGCCGCGCCATCCGCCCTGGTCAGCCAGGACGGGTCGGCGGCGGCGAAATTGCCGTTGGCATGGCGGCCGCCCATGAAACGGGCGACGCGTAACGGACCGCGGCTGGTGACTTCCAGCGCCAACCAAAAAACCGGCCGGCCGTCAGCGCTCAGCGTCGCCAAGACGGTGTCCGCTTCGGCATGTCTGGCCCAGTTCAGGATCCAGGCCGGGCTCTGCGCCGGCGCGAACAGCGCCGAACCGCAGAACTCGGCATAAGCCGCAAGTGCCGCACCGTCGGCGACCGACACCGACAGGCCGGCATGATCCGCAGGCACCGCGCGCGGCGCCGCCTGCATGGCCTCGAGCCGATTGCCGTCAAATGACGCGGTGGCGTCAACCATACCTCAATCCTTTAGGGCGTATTCACCGCGATTGGGGCGCGCATAGGCGCATTTCGTGCTTGGATGAGCCTAGGCGCAAAAGGTGAATGAATGATCGACGGGGGTGAGGCAATCCGGAAGCTGGCGCTCAACGTCGTGCGCTATACCGGTCTTGCCCCGCTGGCCAAACCGTTCGTCGGCGGCATCGGCGCCATCCTGATGCTGCATCGGGTAACCGCCACGCCGGAAAAGCCTGATAGTGTCAACCGGCATCTCAACATCGCGCCTGAGTTCCTCGACGCTGTCATCGCCGACATGAAGGCGCACGGCTATGCATTCGTCACCCTGGACGAGGCGATCAAGCGCATCAAGGCCGGCGGCAAGGGTGGCCAGTTCGCGGCGATCACCGCCGACGACGCCTACCGCGACAACATGACCGAGGCGCTGCCGGTGCTGGAAAAGCACGGCGCGCCGATCACCATCTATGTCGCGCCGGGGCTGATAAACGGCGCCGCCGATCTATGGTGGGAGGTGGTCGAGGACATCGTCAGCGCGCGCAACCGGCTGGTTTTGACGACACCGAACGGTCCGGTGACGATCGACTGCTCGACCCCGGGCAAGAAAATCCAGGCCTTTGCGCGCCTGCACGATTATCTGACGCTGGAGGTCCGCGAGGAGGACCAGCGCGCGGTGCTGCGCGAATTGGCGCGGTCGAACGATATCGAGTTGGGCGCGCGCCAGAGCCTGTTGATGAACTGGGACGAGATCCGCGCCACGGCAGGGCATCCGCTGGTGACGATCGGCGCGCACACCGTCAATCATCGCAATCTGAAGCGGCTTTCCGAAGCCGATGCGCGGCACGAGGTCGACGGCGTCAGGCGCATATTGCAGGCCGAACTCGGCGAGGCGCCGCGCCATTTCGCCTATCCCTATGGCTATGCCAGTGCCGTTGGCGACCGCGAAGTCGGCTTTGCCCGCGACGCCGGCTATGTCTCGGCGGTGACGACACGCCACGGCGTGTTGCGCGCCAAACATGCCGGCTTCCTGCACGCGCTGCCGCGTATTTCGGTCAACGGTCGCTATCAGAGCGTTGCCCATATCCGCACGATGCTGTCGGGCGTGACGACGCCGCTGGCCAATGCCGGCAAGATGCTCGTCACCATCTAGTGGTCTGACACTCCGGTGGACGGCAAACCCTTTGGCGGCTTCGGCCAATTCCGGTCGTTCGCGGCATCTTCACTCGTTCGCTGCCTCGGCCAGTCGGCATGAGACACACACGCATCCCCGGGGGGGCACGACGTAGCTCGTCCTAGTCTCTGAAGCGCAGACCTTCCAGAAGCAGGCTGAAGGCTGGCGATGGCTGCCGCCGGCTGGGGTAGTAAAGATAGTAGCCGTCGAACGGCTCGCACCAGTCTTCAAGGACACGGACCAAAGCTCCCTCGGCCAGCAACGCTGCTGCGCGGTCCTCGACCAACAATGCAATGCCATGTCCTGCGACGGCGGCAGCAAGGATAAGTTCGATATTATTGAACGTCAGCTGACCGTCGACTTTGACCTTCAGCTCGCGCCCGTCCTTCCCGAACTCCCAAGCGTAGATGCTCCCGCTCACCATGCGGAGATTGATGCAGGAATGCTTCGCCAGATCGTGAGGCGCCAGCGGCCGCCCGTGCTGCGCAAAGTAGGCCGGAGAGCCAACTGCGGCCATCCGTAACCTGGGTCCGATCCGAACCGCGATCATATCCTTCTCTAATCGTTCCCCAAGGCGAACGCCCGCGTCGTAGCGCTCGGCGACGATGTCGGTCAGGCCCGACTCGATGTTGAGTTCGACCTGAATATCGGGATGCGCGGCTGTAAGCCGATTGACCACCGGCCAGAGGACCGTTTGAGCAGCGAGTTCCGACGTGGTGATCCGAATTGTGCCGGCCGGTCGCTCGCGCAGTTCTGTCAGCGCGGCAAGCTTGGCGTCGATGTCGTCCAGCGCAGGACGGAGGGTCTCGACCAGCCGCTCGCCAGCCTCGGTCGGCGCAACACTGCGCGTCGTGCGGGTCAGCAGGCGCAGGCCCAGCTTGGCTTCCAGCCGCCGCATCGCGTGGCTGAGCGCCGACTGGGAGATGCCAAGCTTTGCAGCTGCTCTGGTGAAGCTCTGTTCTTCGGCGACTGCCAGGAACATTGCCAAACTGCCCAGATCCTCACGTCGCATGCCGGTCACTCCGCTGTTGATGACACGGAGTCATAAGCCCATGCGACTTGCCCTGTCTAATCGCTAGGACACGGAGGGCATATCTTCTCCGGATGGAAGGCGCTGCGATGTCGACCACCAGCGAGAGGACGATCATGCAGAAACGAACATTAGGGCGGAACGGTCTGAGCGTATCGGCAATTGGTCTCGGCTGCATGGGCCTGAGCTACGGCTACGGGCCGGCCACCGATCGCGGTGAGGCCATCAAGCTCATCCGCGCTGCCCATGATCGAGGCGTCACGTTCTTTGACACCGCCGAGGCCTATGGCCCTGGCATCAACGAGGAGGTTGTGGGCGAGGCGCTTGAGCCTATTCGTGACCAGGTGGTAATCGCGACCAAGTTCGGCTTCAAGGACGGCATTCCGGCGAATGGTCTCGACAGCCAACCTGAGCGAATCCGACAGGTCGCGGACGAGGCGCTGAAGCGTCTGCGAACTGATGTGATTGACCTATTCTATCAACACCGGGTCGACCCGACTGTGCCGATCGAGGATGTCGCCGGCACCGTTCGCGATCTCATCGCCCAAGGCAAGGTCCGACACTTCGGTCTGTCGGAGGCCGGCGCCGAGTCGATCCGCCGCGCCCATGCGGTTCAGCCGGTCGCCGCGCTTCAGAGCGAATATTCGCTATGGTGGCGCGAGCCCGAGAAAGAAATCCTGCCGACGCTCGAAGCGCTTGGCATCGGCTTTGTGCCGTTCAGTCCTCTCGGCAAGGGCTTCCTGACCGGCAAGATCGACCCGAACACCGCCTTCGGTGAAAGTGATTTCCGCCGCATCGTGCCACGCTTCTCGCCCGAGGCGCTCAAGGCGAACCAGGCACTCGTCGATCTCATCGAATCGATCGCTTCGGCCAAAGGTGTGACCCCCGCGCAGATCGCTCTCGCTTGGCTACTCGCCCAGCGTCCCTGGATCGCGCCGATCCCCGGCACCACGAAGCTCCACCGGCTGGAGGAGAATCTCGGCGCCGCGGACGTGGAACTGACGGCTGACGATCTCGCCCGCATCGAGCGGACGCTCGCCAGCGTCGACGTGAAGGGCGATCGCTACCCCGCCTCGCTTCAGCGCTTCGTCAACCGCTGAACCGCGCCTGATACCCAAAGCTAGCGAGACCATCGATAAGAAATCCCCCTCGGATCGAGACGAATCCGAGCCCCGAAGAAAGGACGATTGAGATGACAGCCGAACGCATAACATTGAGACGACGTGGTTTTCTGGGAGCAGCGGCAACTCTCGCCGCTGCGCCACTGCTCGCAGGAACGGGTTCGCAGGCCTTCGCTCAGGCAACTGGTTCTGGCAGCGAGAGCGCAGCCCGGGCGAGCGGGCGGCGAAAGCTGGGCCAGCTGGAAGTCTCGAGCGTCGGCCTCGGTGTCCAGAACATGCGCCGGACCTACCAGACGACGGTCCCCACCCGACCCGAGATGCTGAACATCATCCGAGCTGCCCACGACCATGGCGTCACCTTCTTCGACACCGCCGAGGCCTACGGGCCGCATGAGTGCGAGCGGATCCTCGGCGAAGCCATCGCGCCGTTTCGCGACCAAGTTGTGATTACCTCGAAGTTTGGCTGGAACATCGATCAGGAGACGGGCGAACGTCGGCCGGGGCTCATCAGCCGCCCGGACCACATCAAACGCGTGGTCGGGGGCATGCTCAAGCGCCTTCGCACCGACCGCATCGATCTCCTTTATCAGCACCGCGTCGACCCTGAAGTGCCGATCGAGGACGTCGCCGGCGCGATCAAGGACCTGATGACGGAGGGGAAGGTTCTGCATTGGGGCCTTTCCGAGATGGGCCTTAAGACGCTGCGTCGTGCTCATGCCGCATTACCTGTCACCGCAGTTCAGAACGAATACTCGATGCTGTGGCGCGGGCCTGAGAAGGAAGTCATTCCACTTTGCGAAGAGCTAGGCATCGGCTTCGTGCCCTGGAGCCCGCTTGGGGTAGGATTCCTGGCCGGCGCCATCGATGCCAGGACCCGATTTGCCGAAGGCGACATCCGCGGGATCGAGTCCCGTTTCTCGCCGGACAACTTGCCACACAATCTGGCACTGGTGGAGCTGGTGAAGAGCTGGGCCGAACGGAAGCAGGCCACACCGGCCCAGATCACGCTTGCCTGGCTGCTGGCGCAGAAGCCGTGGATCGTGCCGATCCCCGGGTCGACACAGATGCCGCACATGATCGAGAACATCGGCGCGGCCGAAGTCCAGTTCACGCCCGCAGAAGTGGCGGAGCTCAATGCAGCCGTGGCCACGATCGAGATCAGGGGCGCGCGCCTTCCTGACCAAGTGCTGGTCTTCTCGGGCGTGGAAGCGCCTCCGAAAGTCTGATCGCATTCACTGGCCATAACGAGAGCCCTGGATGATTTCGACTACAACCATCTCGCGCCGGCAGGCCCTGCAACGCTCACTCCTGCTGCCTTTGGTGGCGGGAGTGAGTTCGGCGGCGGCAAGCGCTGAACCTGCTGCGGCCGGTCGCAGCGCCACGGTCCTGGTGGCCTACTTTACCCGGACCGGCAACACGCGCCTGATCGCCACCCAGATCGCCCGCGCACTCGAAGCAACGCAGTTTCAGATCGTGCCGGCGGCGGCCTATCCGGAAGACTACGAGGCACAGGTCGCGCAGGCAGAGGACGAACGGCAGCGCGGCTACGAGCCGCCGTTGCAGGCGACGGTGCCGGATCTGAGCTCCTATAAGACCGTGTTTCTGGGCTTTCCGATCTGGGGGATGACCGCGCCTTCCGTCATCCGCTCGTTCCTGTCGCAGCACGACCTTTCGGGCAAGACGCTGGTGCCGTTCATCACGCATGGTGGCTATGGGCTCGGCAACAGCCTTGCCGTGGTCGCCGAGCATGCACCCGGCGCTCGTCCGATCGAAGGGTTTTCCAAAGAATGCGACCAGGAGCGCGAGACGCTTCGAGAGGTCACACAGTGGCTCGGGAGCGTCGAGATACGCCGGTAGCCTTGGCTGCAAACCCTGGGCGTCGCGATCCGAGGCACCGACCAGATAAGGACTGAACAACATGACCCAAGGGATTCAAGGCAAAGTCGTCGTCATCACCGGCGCCAGCAGCGGCCTCGGTGAAGCGGCAGCACGGCGGCTTGCCGCAGATGGAGCCAAGCTGGTGCTTGGCGCTCGCCGCATCAATCGTCTCCAGGCGCTCGCAACAGAGCTTGGTCTAGATAGGGAGGCGGTCGTCCAGATCGACGTCACCCAGGTCGATCAGGTTAGGAGCCTCGTTGACCACGCGGTGCAAACGCATGGCCGTCTCGACGTCATCATCAACAATGCGGGGCTCATGCCGCATTCGCCGCTGGAGCGCGGCAAGGTCGACGACTGGGACCGCATGATCGACGTCAACATCAAGGGCGTTCTCTACGGCATCGCGGCGGCACTGCCGCATATGACCAAGCAAAAGAGCGGCCACATCATCAATGTGTCCTCCGTTGCCGGCCACAAGGTTGGAAAGGGCGGTGCCGTTTACTCCGCCACCAAGCACGCCGTGCGGGTGATCTCGGAGGGGCTGCGCCAGGAGGTCAAACCCTACAACATCCGGACCACTGTCATCTCGCCTGGAGCTGTCGCCACTGAGCTGCCCCAGAGCATCACGGAAGCTGATGTCGCCCAGGGCATCAAGCAGTTCTATGAGGCCGTTGCGATCCCTGCCGACAGCTTTGCCCGCATGGTGGCCTTCGCCATGAGCCAGCCGGAGGACGTGGACGTCAACGAAATCCTGTTCCGGCCGACCGGCCAAGAGCTCTGACTTCATCCAGCTACAGAGAGACGCGCAACATGAAAAGCCTTTCAGCCTCCCTGGTGGCGGCAACACTCGCGGCCTCGGCCGCAGACGCACAGGAACGTCCTGCAGGTCGGATTGCACCCCCGGACGTCTATGTCGTAGCACCCGGTCTTGGGGACTACACCGACAATCTCCTGTTCGGCGATGTCTGGCTGCGTAAGGAGCTCGCGCCCCGGGACCGGAGCATTGTTACGGTATTGGCGCTGATCGCCTCAGGTCGCATCGCGCAGGTGGGCGGACATGTCAGCCGGGCGCTGGACAACAGAGTCACGCCAGGGGAGATTGGCGAGATCATCACCCATCTCGCCTTCTACTCGGGCTGGCCGAACGCAATTTCCGCAGTTCAGGCGACAAAGGACGTGTTCGACCGGCGCGGCATCGGCGAAGTTGAGGCAAGCACGGCCGGACCACTTGAGCCCAACGCCGCCGCCGAAGCGGCGCGAGCCGCTACTGTTGACGACACGGTGGCGCCGGTGGCTCCCGCACTGGCGGCCTACACCAATCGGGTGCTGTTTGGCGATCTTTGGCGCCGGCCGGGCCTTTCCGGGCGGGATCGCAGTCTTGCCACCATAGCCGCGCTTCTCGCTTCAGGGGACGTTGACCAGTTGCCATTCCAGGTCAAGCAAGCGCTGGACAATGGCCTGACGCAGACGGAAATCGCTGAGGTTCCCACCCACCTGGCCTTCTATGCAGGGTGGCCGAAGGCGATGGCAGCGATGCCTGCCTTGCGCACGGCCTTCGCGGAGCAGGCTGCCCGCGGGTCTTCCGGCGCAGCAATCCGTGTGCAGAAATATGATCCCGCCAAGTCAACGACGGGATCGTCAGATCACTTTACCGGCTCGGTTCGAGTTGAGTCGTCGTTCAAGGCTGACGAGACGGCGCGCGTCGGCGGCGGAACGGTTCATTTCGAGGCCGGTGCCAGAACGCGTGGCATACCCACCCCTTGGGCCAGACGCTAATCGTCACCGCCGGCAAGGGTCTTGTCCAACAATGGGGAGAGCCGATTGAAGAGATCGAGCCCGGCGATGTCGTTTGGATCCCGCCCGGCGTGAAGCACTGGCATGGTGCTAGTCGCACGGCCGGCATGACGCATGTTGCCGTTGCCGAGGCACTGGACGGCAAGGCCGTCGAGTGGCTGGAACATGTAAGCGACGCACAGTATCCCAAGTGAGAAGACTGCTGGCTCTTTTCGTTGCTTCGCGGAATGCGCCAAATGAACCGGCCTGCAGTCTTGGTGATGGTGGGGAAACGGCTCATCTGCCCGCGGCGGCGCTCGGTCTGCTTGGGCCGATGATGGCGACCGTCATGCGCTTTGCCGCCAGCGACGTGACTGAAGGAGTGGTTCCCGAATCCGGCCACTGGATCATGGAAGAGAATCCAAGGCGATGATCGTTATCGTCCGTGAGTTCCTCATTCCAAGTGACCTCAACCCGAACTTTGGAGAAGCTTGGCCATTCGGTCCTTTATCCCGCGTCCGATGATTCCACAGCTCAGGTGCTACCCAGTCCCGTTGTTTAGCTGCCTAGCTAGCACCGGCTTTGTTATGCGGATCTGAGTCTGATGGTCGGCTCATGGACGCTTAGCAGACGAGCAACCCGACCGGGGCGAACTGCCGCTTCTGGCGCCGCCGGCGCGTTCCGATCGGCGACACGGAAGGCAGAAAACCACCTGAGCTGCCCTACACCTCGGGTAGCAAGCGTCAGGCTTTCACCGCGGCGGCGAGCGAGCCTCAGTTCTTCGGCCGCGGCGGCTCCAGGATCAGCCATTTGATGATGCCCATGGCCGGCAGCACCCAGAGCATGCCGCTGAGCAGGAAGAACAGGAAATGCGCCCACGGTCCCGATTCCGCCAGTTGGGCAACCGCCACGATCGATGCGACCAGCGCATAGACGATGACCAGCGCCACCAGCAGGATTGTTCCGATCAGCTTTTTCAGGCGAATGGGCATTTCGCGATCCGGTTGATGCCTATCGCTTAGGCCCAACGGAAGAGGCACGCAACAGCCAAGAAGCGGCGCGACGGCGTGCCGCGCTGTCCGGTCTTGCCAGTTGGATTGCGATGGTTCACCAATCCGCGACTGCAACCTGCCGGGACAAGACCATGGCTGCCATATCAGCTGCCGCGCCTTTCGTGGCCCGCGACCGCGACCTGCGCAACCGGGCGCTGGTACGCGGCTGGCTCTACGTCGTGCTCCTGGTGCTGTTTGTGCTGGTGCTGGTCGGCGGCGCCACCAGGCTCACCGAATCCGGGCTTTCGATCACCGAATGGAAGCCGATCCACGGCGTCATCCCGCCGCTCAACGACGCCGAATGGCAGGAGGAATTCCAGCGCTACCAGCAGATCCCGCAATATGCCGAACTCAACAAGGGCATGAGCATCGAAGCGTTCAAGTCGATCTTCTGGTGGGAATGGCTGCACAGGATCCTGGCGCGCGGTGTCGGCTTGGTTTTTGCCGTGCCGCTGGTGTTTTTCTGGGCGACGCGCCGCATCGAACGCGGTCTTGGTCCGAAATTATTGGGCATTCTTCTTCTCGGCGGCCTGCAGGGCGCGATCGGCTGGTGGATGGTGGCGTCCGGGCTGGTCGACCGGGTCTCCGTCAGCCAATACCGGCTGGCGACGCATCTGACGCTGGCCGCGCTGATCTTCACCGCGACCATGGTGGTCGCGCGTGGATTGGCGCCGCACTCCGAGCCCGCGGCCGACCGCTCGACCCAGCGTCTGGCCGGCTTTCTGGTGCTGCTGGCGCTGATCCAGATCTATTTCGGCGGGCTGGTCGCCGGGCTCGATGCCGGCCTGAGCTACAACACCTGGCCGCTGATGGACGGCAAGCTCATCCCCGGCGACCTGTTAATCCTCGAGCCGGCATGGCGCAACTTCTTCGAGAGCCCGAAGACGGTCCAGTTCATCCACCGGCTCGGCGCCTACGCTATGTCAGTCGCAGCACTTTGGCACATGATCGCGACCCACCGGCGCCAGCCCGGCACCACCCATGCGCGCCGCGCGACGCTGCTGTTTGTGCTGGTGCTGCTGCAGGCCCTGATCGGCATCGGCACGCTGCTGATGCAGGTGCCGCTGCACATGGCGCTGATGCATCAGGCTTTCGCGCTTGTCCTGCTGGGCTTTGCCGCAGCGCATTGGCGCGGCACCAAAGGCGCCTATCCCATGCCCAACCAGATCGCCGTCAGAGGCTGAGCCGCACCGCCCTGATATCAGTGGCAATGGACAATTCGCGGCTTTTCTCGACCGCATTGCCGTCTTCATGATGCCATGACGCCGACAGGCAGCCATAGGCGAAGGCGTGATCCAGAATGGCTGGCGGCGTCTGGCCGAGCGTTCTGGCGAAAATCTCGGCCATGTCGGCAATCCGCCGGGGATCACGGCAAAGCTCGTCGCGGCCGAGCGGATTGTAGAACATGTTCGCCGCGTCGAAGCCGGGATCGCCGAGAACGCCCTTCGGGTCGATCGCCAGCCAGCCGCGCGCTCCCAGCATGATGTTGTCGTGATGCAGGTCGCCATGCAGCGGCAGCACCTCGACAGGATTGGCCAACAGCCGTTCCGCGGTCGCAGCCGCTTCGACGTAAAAGCTCTTTTCGCCGGCGTCGCGATCGATCTTCGCCTTGTTGAACAGACTGGAAAACCGCACCCGCAGCGGCTGAAGGTCTGGTGGGGCAGGGTGGTCGGATGGCGAGAACAGTCTTGCCATCACTTCGGCCGCGATGGCTGTAGCGGCATTGTCGCCCTGCTCGGCGAGAACCTGTGACAGCAAGGTTTCACCGGCATATTCGAGCAGCATGCAGTGGCCGTCGCGGCCGAGCAGCCGTACCGCGCCTTCGCCGCGCCGCCAGGCGAGGAAATGCTCGCCGCGCAACTCGTCTTCGACGTCGTCGAAAGCCTTGAGGGCCTTGACGACCGCCGGCGAACCGTCCTCGCGAACAACCTTCCAGATGCGGCTGCTGAACGTCTCGGCAATCAGTTCTGGCGCGCTGACCTTCCAGCGGCCTGGGAATGCCGGAGCGTCCATTCAGTGCTTGAGGCCGAGCATCAGATCCATGTTCTGCACGGCAGCACCCGAGGCGCCCTTGCCGAGATTGTCGTAGACGGCGAACAGCAGCGCCTGGGCCCTGTCGTCGTTGGCGAAGACATGGAGCATCATCCGGTTGGTGCCGTTGTAGACTTCGGGATCGATCTCCGGCACGCGCTCGAGATGCGCATAGGGCGCCACCTCGACCACGCCGCCATCGATGGCGGCGAAATGGTCGGCGATCGCCGCATGAAGCTCGGCGCCGGTCGGCACATAGTCGAGGCCGCCGAGCTGCAGCGGCACCACCGTGATCATGCCTTGCGCGAAATTGCCGACCGCCGGCTGCATGATCGGATCATGCGACAGCTTCGCATAGGTCCTGAGCTCCGGCACATGCTTGTGCTGCAGGGTCAGCCCGTAGGGCAGGAATTCCGACGCTTCCTCGCCCTTGGCGACATAGTCCTCGATCATCGGCCGGCCGCCGCCCGAATAGCCCGTAATGCCGTTGACGGTGACCGGAAAATCCGGCGGCAACAGCCCGGCCGCGACCAGCGGCCTCAGTGTCGCGATCGGCCCTTGCGGCCAGCAGCCTGGATTGGTGACGCGCTTCGCCGAAGCGATCTTGCGCGCCTGAGCCTTGTCCATTTCGGCAAAACCATATTCCCAACCTTCTGCCACGCGATGCGCGGTCGAGGCGTCGATAACCCTTGTCGTGTCGTTGCTGATCAGCGAGACGCTTTCTTTCGCGGCTGCGTCCGGCAGGCACAGGATCGCGACATCGGCGGCGTTGAGGTACTCGGCTCTGGCTGCCGGTTCCTTGCGGCGCTCGGTCGGAATCGAGATGATCTCCAGGTCGCCGCGCTCGGCAAGCAGCGCCCTGATCTGGAGACCGGTGGTGCCGTGCTCGCCGTCGATGAAGATTTTCGGTTTCATTTGCCTGCCTGAATTCCCTGATAGTTCGAAATTATATGCCACTTGCCTGGTTCAATCCGGCAACAATGTGATTGCCGTTGTTCAGCTCTTCGAGCCGGGCCTTTCGTTCCGCCAGCAGCCCGAGATAGTGCATGGCCACCGTCGACCCGGCAATTGCCGTTATATCGGCGTGATCATAGGCCGGCGCAACCTCGACGACATCGGCGCCGACGATGTCGAGCTGATTGATCTGGCGCAGCACCGACAGGATTTTTGCCGAGGACGGCCCGCCGGCGACCGGTGTGCCGGTGCCGGGGGCGAAGGCCGGGTCGAGGCAATCGATGTCGAAGGTGACGTAGGCCTTCTTGCCGCCGGTGCGGTCGACGATGGCATAGGCGATATCGGACGCGCGCATGTCCTCGATTTCGTGGCCGTACAGGATCTTGATGCCGAAGCTGTCGGGCGCATGGGTGCGGATGCCGATCTGGATCGAACGGTCGGGGTCGATAATCCCCTCCTTGACCGCGCGGCCGACGAAGGAGCCGTGATCGATGCGCTTGCCGTCGTCCGGCCAGGTGTCCTGGTGGGCGTCGAACTGCACCAGGGCCAGCGGACCGTGGATGGCGGCATGCGCCTTGAGCAGCGGCCAGGTGACGAAATGGTCGCCGCCGAGCGATAGCAGGAAGGCGCCGGATTTCAGGATCTTTGCCGCCTCGCGCTCGATCGTCCCCGGCGTTTTCTGGTGGTTGCCGCTGTCGAGCAGGCAATCGCCATAGTCGACCACGGCGAGATGTTCGAACAGATCGCGCGAGAACGGGTATTGCGGGTCGTTGTCGAGAATGGTCGAGGCGCGGCGAATTGCCTGCGGTCCGAAACGCGCGCCCGGCCGGTTGGTGACGGCGGCGTCGAAGGGGATGCCCCACACCACCGCGTCCGCGCCCTTCACGTCCTTCGAGTATTTGCGTCGCATGAACGACAGCGCGCCGGCATAGGTCGGCTCGAAGGACGCACCCGTCCTGGCTCGGGCGGTGAAGGCGTGATCGATGTTGGTGTTCGGCATGAAGCGGTCTCCTGTGCGTCGAGGCGCAACCTTATTGGATATAATTGCAACAAATGCGACCCCTTCCGAGGGCCATGGCCGTTCGAACTCGGTCACAACTTCTTGCTTGCCAGGTGAGCCCGAATGGCCAACCCGGAATTTGCGTAGATATGCATGAATACAACCGACAGTAGCCAGCCGTCCTTGCACGGGATGGTTGTCAGCCGGGGAACGCAGCAGATTTCAGCACGCCAAGCCGGCCACCGACCGCCAGGACGGCGGCATCGATCTCGGCAAGTCGAGATTGAAGAACAGCCGCTTCAGCCGGCATTGACCTGACTTTCCGGCATTTGCGAAGCCGGCTTCGTTCACTGGGCTGTCACGCGCGTCGCTTATCCGGGTTTGCATCCGGTAGGAGCGATTCTCATGCGAACGACCTGGCTGAACCTTGTGCTTGCCGCCGCCTCGGTGCTGTTCACTGGCTCGGCATTGGCTGGCGAAACACGCGCCAGGCAGATTCTTGACCGTTTCGAACACGCCAACCAATGGCGCGACCATGTCATGGTGGCGGCGCACCGCGCCGGCAGCCTGCAGGCCCGCAAGACGCTGTTTGCGGAGAACTCGATCGCCGCCCTCGAGGCATCGATCGCGCTTGGCGCCGAAATCGTCGAGGTCGATGTCAGGCGCTCGAAGGACGGCCAGTTCGTCGTCATGCATGACAGCTGGCTCGACCGCACGACGAACTGCAAGGGCGAGGTGGTCAAGCGCACGCTGGCCGAACTCAAAACCTGCAGGCTGGTGATCGAAGGCACCGGCGCCGTCACCGACGAGCCGGTTTCGACGCTGCGCGAGATGCTGATGGCGACCAGGGACAGAATCCTCGTCAACATCGACAACAAGCTCGACGTCGACAGCCTGGCCGGCATGATCGCGGTGGCGCGTGACCTTGGCATGGCCGAACAGGTGATCGTCAAGGAGAACCTGTGGAACCCGGCCAGGATCACCACTGTCAAGGCAGCCATGGGCGCGATCGGCAGCGGTTTCCAATTCATGCCGATCATTGCCGACGACGCGGTTCGCGACGCCGGTTTTGCCGAGAAGGTCAGCGGCGCCTTTTCGCCGCGCGCGGTCGAGATGATCAACTGGCGGGACGGCGCCGAGACGCTGACCGAGACCGGCGGTCCGCTGTTCAGCCCGCGCATGCGCGCCGCGGCGATAAGGGGCGGCTGGCACATCTGGGCCAATACCTACGCCATCGTCAACAAGCCGGGCGGCTTCCTTGCCGGCGGTCGCGGCGATGAACTGGCGGTGTTCGCCAGCCTGCCGCGCGAGACCTACGGCTTCTGGGCCGAACGCGGCGCCACCATCATCCAGACCGACGAGCCGAAAGCGGCGATCGACTGGCTGGCGGCAAACGGCTACCGCGTGCCCTATTCTGATGAGGCGCGCCCGGCGAATACGGCGAGCATCAATTAGTTCCTCTGCACCGTGGATTTGGTTCTTTGACCGGCGGTCGCGCTGCCGGCCGGCCTGCAACTGCCAATCTCCAAAGTCTGCGATTAGCCGTAAGCCCCCGCGCCTTCGTCATCCCAAGGCGGAGCAAGGAGCGAAGCGACGCGGCGCAGACCCTGGGATCCATTCGGTGACATCCGCCGAAGAATGCAGCGGCTCAGAATAAAAGCGCTCTGTAGCGATCCTTCGCGCCCCCCTCTGCCCTGCCGGGCATCTCCCCCACTTGGGGGGAGATTGGCCTTCATCACTGGTTTCGCCAACCACCAACCTTGCAAAAAGGGCGCTGTCCGCGAAGCTGTCAATCTCCCCCCTTGTGGGGGAGATGCCCGGCAGGGCAGAGGGGGGCGCTGTCCCGCCAGCCTTTCGATCAGGGGGAGATTGGCTCGTTGCCGCTTTCGCCAATCCTCATGCAGCCATCGCCACGCCGTCCAGCTCCCTGACGACGTCCTCCGGCAGATCGAGTTCGGCCGCGGCGAGGTTCTCCCGCAAATGCGCAACGGAAGACGTGCCGGGGATGAGCAGGATGTTGGGCGCGCGATCAAGCAGCCAGGCGAGCGCGACCTGCATCGGCGTGGCGTCCAGGCGCTGAGCGACGCGGGACAGGGTAGACGACTGCAGCGGGTTGAAGCCGCCGAGCGGAAAGAACGGCACATAGGCGATGCCGTCGCGGGCGAGTTTGTCGATCAAGGCATCGTCGCCCCTGTGCGCCAGATTGTATTGGTTCTGCACGCAGACGATCCGGGCGATCCGTCGCGCCTCTTCGATCTGTGCCGGCGTGACACTGCTGAGCCCGATATGACGCACCAGGCCCTGTCGCTGAAGCTCGGCCAGCACAGTGAACGGCGCCTCGATCGACCCTTCGGCGGGGCCATGCGCGTCGAACACAATCCTGAGATTGACGACGTCGAGCACGTCGAGCCCGAGATTGCGCAGATTTTCGTGCACCGCCTCCGTCAGCGCTTCGGGCGAGAAGGCCGGGAGCCACGAGCCATCCGCGCCGCGACGGGCACCGATCTTGGTGACGATCGTCAGATCGTCGGAATAGGCCGCGAGCGCTTCACGGATGAGTAGATTGGTGACGTGCGGGCCGTAGAAATCGCTGGTGTCTATGTGATTGACCCCAAGCGCAACAGCTTCGCGCAGCACGGCCAATGCCGCGCCATGGTCCTTGGGCGGACCAAAGACGCCGGGTCCTGCGAGCTGCATGGCGCCGTAGCCGAGCCGCTTCACGGTGCGGTCGCCGAGAGTGAACGTGCCGGAAAGGTCAATGCTGGACATGGTCTATCTCCGTTCAGGATGAGGTTGAGATAGGCGCTGTCCGATCTCACGATAATTGGGTACATTCCGCACGGGCTGTACGGAACGTCGAACAATGAAGATCGACCTCGGAGACCTCAACGCCTTCGTCGCCGTAGCGCGGGCCAAGGGTTTTCGCGATGGCGCCCGCGCCAGCGGCGGCAGTGCGTCGGGCTTGAGCGAGGCGGTGCGCCGCCTCGAGACGCAGCTCGGTGTCAGGCTGCTCAACCGGACGACCCGCAGCGTCGTCCTGACCGAAGCGGGCGCGAGCTTGCTGGCCCGGCTCGGCCCTGCCTTGACCGAGGTGGAATCGGCCCTCGACGTTGTGAATGGCTTCCGCGACAGGCCGACAGGTACGTTGCGCCTCAACGTGCCGGTCAGCGCGGCGCGGCTGGTGCTGCCCAGCATCGTCCCGGGATTTCTCGCTGCCTATCCCGGCATCCGGCTGGATGTGATCGCCGAGGAGAGCTTTGTCGACGTCCTGGCGGCAGGCTGCGATGCCGGCATCCGTTACGACGAGCGGCTGGAACAGGACATGATCGCGGTGCCGATCGGACCGCGCCTGCAGCGCTTTGCCACCGCCGCCAGCCCTGCCTACCTTGATCGCCATGGCCGGCCGCAACACCCGCGCGATCTGCTCGGCCACGCCTGCCTGCGCGGCCGCTTCGCCAGCGGGGCGATGCCGCCATGGGAATTCGAGCGCGACAGCGAGGTGGTGCGGGTCGATCCGACGGGGCCGCTTCTTGTGACCCTGGGCGGAGCGGCCGATCTCGCCGTCGATGCTGCCATCGCCGGTACCGGCATTGTCAGCCTGTTCGAGGACTGGCTTCGCCCTCACTTTAAGAGCGGTGCGCTCGAACCCGTCCTCGAACCTTGGTGGCAGAGCTTCCCCGGGCCGTTCCTCTATTATCCCGGCCGGCGTCTCGTGCCGGCGCCGTTGCGGGCGTTTATCGATTTCATCAGGGACAGCCGGACCTGAGGCCTGCGTCAGGCATGAACTGTGCCCGGCACCGTCACCCCACCGGCGCTGCGCGCCGACCTTCCCATCGAGGCCCATCGAGGGGAGGTAGGGCAGCTATAAGGCCGCCATGCAGCTATTGTCGCTGCATGATCGCCCGACCGCCATCTTCTCGGCTAGCAACCAATGGTGGTCGGCGCCATGAAGGCGATCCGCGACCTCGGCCTGTCATGCCCGGAAGACATTTTGGTCGCCCTGCTTCGACGACTTCCGTGGGCGGACGTTTTTCGCCCGCAACTCACGACCGTCGCGCAGCCGGTGCAGGCGATCGGCGAGCAGGCGGCCAATCTCATGCTCAGCCGTCTCTCCGGCAACGCCGACCCCGCGCCGCGTCGACTGGTGCTGCAGGGCAGGCTGGTCGTGCGGAACTCGTCCCGGCCTTATGCGGCGATGACGGCGAGCGCCTAGCGCGTAGCGAAGATTGCGTTTCTCCACGTCGCCCCCACTGTCTTGCCGACATCTCCCCCCTCAAGCGGTCCTCAAGCGGGGGATCGGCAGCTTCGCCGCAATCGGCCATATTTTCGAGCGTCCGCGATGGAGTGAAAGCGCCAATGACGGCCAATCTCCCCCTTGAGGACCACTTGGGGGGCGGCAGGACAGAGGGGGCGACGTGGAGAACCAGCATCATCCGGCCAGGGCAACTCGCGGTACCTGTCTGACATAAGAGTTCGCTTCAGGTTCCCCTTCTTCTCGATGCCGCTCACCCGGACGCCCGATTGACCTAACGTCCTTCCGGGCCCAAGATCGCGGAGTAGGAGTATTTGGGGGATATCATGCCGCCGATAGTGCCTCGCATGTTCGCCGTGACGCTATTTTGCCTTTCGGTCGCTGCGGGATCCGCCTCTGCCGCCGGCGGAAAGCGGGTCGCACTGGTCATCGGCAATTCGTCCTATCTGTCTGTGACCCCGCTGCTCAATGCCGCGAACGACGCAAGGGAGTTCGCCAAATTTCTGGCCGAAAACGGGTTCGAGGTCGACAATCTGGTGAATGTCGGCCGCGCGGAATTCGCCAAGGGGTTGTCCAACTTCTCGAAAAAGCTCAGCCCCGAGGACACGGCGCTCTTCTATTTTGCCGGACACGGCATGCAGTTGAAGGGCGAGAACTTCCTGCTCGGCCTGGATGCCGAGTTGCAGTCCGAATTCGACGTCGATGCCGAAACGGTCTCGCTCAATTCCATTATCGAGACGATGGAGAGAAAGGCGTCGCTGTCGTTGATCTTCATCGATGCCTGCCGAAACAATCCGATCGCGGATCGGCTGAACATAGCGGTGGAGGGCGCGACCCGCGGCGGAACCGTGAAAGGCCTGGCGCCGGTCAGTTCGACGGGATCAGGCACCATGATCGCCTTCGCGGCCTCGCCCGGTCAGGTTGCCTATGATGGCGGCGGCACGAACTCGCCTTTCACCATGGCCCTGATCGAGCATCTGGCAAGTCCTTCACTGGAGGTCGGAACGGCCTTCAAGCGGGTCATTCGGGATGTGCGCGTCAAGACCGGCAACGAACAGTCGCCGCAGATCGTCTCCAATCTGGCGGCCGAATTCTATTTCAACGAAAGCGCCCCTAGCGACGAAGCGGCTTCGCTCATGCTTGCCCAGATCGATTTCGAGAAGGCGGAGCGGATCTCGACCGCTCGCGGGTGGCAGCTATACCTGGCGAAATACCAGAGCGGCGCATTCGCCGACAGCGCGCGCGACGCCCTGCGACTGCTTCAGGGAGGATCGGAGGAGTTGGTGTCGCCGAAGGAAGCGGAAGCGAAGCTGAAGCTCACTCAGGCACAACGCAAGGAAATCCAGCTCGCGCTTGCCGACCTTGGCTACGACATCGGATCGGCCGACGGAACGATTGGCCTCAAGACACGGCGTGAGATCGCCCGGTACCAGAAGGCGATGGGTCTGTCGGAGACCGGCTACATCAACCGTGTGATGGCAAATCGCCTCGAGCTCGTCGGCATTTCCTCATCCGATTCCGTCATCTCGTCCGATGAAGCCAGATCGTTCGATCCCAACGATCTGAAGGGTCTCGAAACGGATGAGCGGGTCATTCGCGCGGCGCAATGCCTGGCCGGAAAAGAAATCATCTATGGGGAATTCGAAGGACACCTCTACGTCGCAGCCTACACCCGCAGCATACGGATCGATGCCGCCAAGCAACTGGCAAAGGGGTGCGAGGCTTACCTCGTCGCGATCGGCTCCAAGGCTGAGAACGACTTCGTTTATGATCTTTTCGCCGCGGATGACCGGATGTTCATATCAGGCTTCGACACCAGGAGCGGCTACAGCTGGAAGATCGGCCCGTGGATAGGACTTGAGCAGGCTGAGGGAGCGCGCGAGCCCCGTGGCGGCTGGGGCTGGCAGAACGGCGAGAAACTGAAATTCACCAACTGGGGGGAGGGACAACCAGGCGAGTATACCCCACATAGACAGTGGGGTACGTACCTCGGGGATAAGCTGGGAAGGGTCGACATGTCGAAGGTGGACGCAAGGGAGTGGCATGACGTGACCGAGTTCGACGCCCCCCCCAGCATGGTGCTTGAGTTTGAGTAAGGATGCCTTCCTGAAAGGGCCTGCAACCTGTCGGGTTCATGCTCTGGGCACCATTCGCTTTTGCGAGCGAGACTCCAGGCCTCCTCAGTCCGCCTGCAGATTGCGCGCGATAGGCGGCCCGACGACCAGATCCTTGAACACCGCGCGAAAGCCGGCGCGTTCCGGGGAACAGGCCGTGACGCCGACCTCGGCAATCGGCGGCCTTGCGACTTTCTGCCTTGTAGGCGCGAGCCGGGTTGTCTTTCCCGCTCCTCGGACAGTTCTCGAATGCGTGTATCGTCTGCCAGCAATCCTGTTCCACGGTGCCCGGCTTCATCGCGCCCTACTCAGACCATCGTTCCGGCGCCCGTCGGGCCCTAGAAGACTCAAGGGGCGGGAAGCTGCCCCGACCTTCTACCTGCCCTTGATGGCCCTTGATGGGGAGGTCGCGCCGCAGGCGCGGGTGGGCTCGGCACCAAAAGAAAAGGCCGCCCGGAGGCGGCCTTTTCGACTGTCTGAAGCTGAAGCAGTGCTTAGCGCTTCGAGAACTGGAACGAACGGCGGGCCTTCGCCTTGCCGTACTTCTTGCGCTCGACGACGCGGCTGTCGCGGGTCAGGAAGCCGCCCTTCTTGAGCACGCCGCGCAGCGCCGGCTCGTAATAGGTCAGCGCCTTGGAGATGCCGTGGCGCACGGCACCGGCCTGGCCGGAAAGGCCGCCGCCGATGACGGTGGCGACGATATCGTACTGGCCGGCGCGGTTGGCGGCGATGATCGGCTGGTTGAGGATCATCTGCAGGACCGGGCGCGCGAAGTATTCGGCGAACACCTTGTCGTTGACGACGATCTTGCCGGAGCCGGGCTTCACCCAGACACGCGCGATGGCGTTCTTGCGCTTGCCGGTGGCATAGGCGCGGCCCGACTTGTCGAGCTTCTGGACGTGGACGGGTGCAGCCGGCTGCGTGTTGGTGTTGCCGGTGGCAGTTCCGAGTTCTGCGAGCGAGGAAAGCTCAGCCATTTTACGAAACCTTCTTGTTCTTGGCGTTCAGCTTGGCCACGTCGAGCGTGACGGGCTGCTGGGCGACATGCGGATGTTCCGTGCCTGCATAGACGCGGAGATTCTTCATCTGGCGACGGCCGAGCGGACCACGCGGGATCATGCGTTCGACGGCCTTCTCGACGACACGCTCGGGGAAACGGCCCTCGAGCAGCTGGCGCGCGGTGCGCTCCTTGATGCCGCCGGGGTGGCCGGTGTGCCAGTAATAGACCTTGTCGGTGAATTTCTTGCCGGTGAACACCACCTTGTCGGCATTGATGACGATGACGTTGTCGCCGTCGTCGACATGCGGGGTGAAGGTGGGCTTGTGTTTGCCGCGAAGATGGTTGGCGATGACAGTGGCGAGACGGCCGACGACGAGACCCTCGGCGTCGATCAGCACCCACTTCTTCACCACATCCGCAGGCTTCTGCGAAAAGGTTGTCATGGATTTGTTGCTTTCGGTTCGGACCTTCCCCCATTCACGAACGAAAAGGGAAGGCGTTTCTTGTTGCTTGACTTGACGCCGGGCGCTCGCCCGCCGCCAATAACAAAACGGCGGCCTTTGGCGGGCCGCTGTTCCGTGAGGGCTTATAGGCGAGGGGAATTAGCCAGTCAAGTTGCATATCTGGCCACCTCGGAAGGATTGCCTTGCTAAATCAAGAGGTTAGTTTTGAGGTATTATTATACCACGTATGACTCCGACAATTTGACTAGCGCCGTCCCGGAATAATCGCAGCCAGCAGCAGTTTGATCCCGACAGCAATCATGATCGTACCAGCCAGGCGTTCTTGCCAGACAAGAAAACCGGCGTAGCGTGCCAGCCAGTGGCCGACCGCGCCTGAGGCCAAGGCTACAGCTCCCAGGACCAGAAGGCCCGTAGCCTTCATGGTGGCCCCGAGCACGATAAATTGCATCGCCGGCGATCCTGTGGAGGAATGAACGAACTGCGGCAGTACTGCGAGCATGAAAACCAGTGCGGTAGGGTTAGTCAGGTTGCAGATCATGCCTTGCCGAAAGGCACCTGCCAAACCTCCCTCTTTGGCTGCGACGATGTTGGTTGTTTCGGCCCTCTTGCGCGTGAGCAAGAACTTCGTCCCGATTGCGATCAAGTACGCCGCTCCGAGCAGTTGCAGCAGGCCATACGCGACAGGCGAGGACGTGACCAGCGATGCAAGTCCCATTGCCAACAGCGGAATCTGGATCACGCCCGCGAAAACGCAGCCGGTCGCCGTTGCCAGTGCTGCCCGCCAACCCTGTCCGATACCGCGGCTGATCACCAGAAGCATGTCCGGCCCCGGACCGGACAGTTGGTAGCCGAGCACAGCGACCAGGAATGCCAAATAAGTGGGAAGTTCGGGCATGTTTTTGCAGACCTGATTGGACCTGCGAACGTGTTGTCCGACATTTCGTTCCGTTGGAACGAGCGGAAACACGTATCCGTCCTGCAAATCAGGCCTGCGATTGAAAGCTCTTCTTCGGCGGGATCGAATAGGTTCCCGTCGCGTGCGCTACCGTGTGTCCGTCCGCTCCAGCGATGATGTCGATATCGAACACCATCAGGCTCTTACCCAGCTTCAGGATGCGGCAATGGCCGTCGATCGGGCCTGCCTCGGCTTTGCGGACGAAATTGATATTGAGATTGGTGGTGACCGAAAGCGCATCCGGCCCGGCATGCGAAAGTACGCAGACATAGCCGCCAATGTCGGCCAAAGTGAACAGCGACGGGCCGGAAACGGTTCCGCCGGGGCGCAAATGCCGCTCGTCGGCATTCAGGCGCACCGTGCAGCCGCCCGCAAACACCTCGATCGCCTCGTAGATGGTGAACTGGTCGTTGAGCTGCGGGTAGACGGTCTCCATCAGCGCGTTGACTTGCTCTGCTGTCAGCACCGGCTTGAGATTGTTTTGGGCAGGCATAAGCGGTTTCCTGTTTGTGGCGTCGGCATAGCCGGCGGTTTTCAAGGCGAGGGCGCTTGGCCGAGGCTGCGCCGCCGAGAAAACACGTCCTAAGGCTGTTCTTCAATCGGCACCGTGCTAGTTCTTTTGTTCCATGGCCGGCGAATCCGATGCCGCCGGCCGATGAAGAGGTTGGAGACCATGGCCGAAATCGTCGCCATCAAGCCGGCTGTTGCCGAAGGTCCTGTTATCGCGAGACTGGACGAGGGCATCCTGCGCCTGACGCTCGCCAATCCGCCGGCCAATGCCCTGTCGCTGGCGGTCATGGCGGCGCTGATGGCGGAACTCGACCGCGCGAAATCAGACAGATCCGTCCGCGTCATCATTCTGGCTGCGGCCGGAAAGGTGTTTTGCGCCGGACACGACCTCAAGGAAATGACCGCGCGCCGCGCCGACGCCGATCGTGGCAAGGCATTCTTCGAGGAGACGTTTTCCGCTTGCGCGGCACTGATGCAGGCGATCGTGCGCCATCCGAGGCCGGTCATCGCCGAGGTCGACGGTCTGGCAACGGCGGCCGGGGCGCAACTGGTGGCGAGCTGCGATCTCGCCATCGCCTCGCACGAGGCGACCTTCTGCACGCCGGGCGTCAATATCGGCCTGTTCTGCTCGACGCCGATGGTGGCGCTGTCACGCAACGTCTCGCGCAAGCATGCGATGGAGATGCTTTTGACCGGCGAGACCATCGATGCAGCGACGGCCAAGGAATTCGGTCTCACCAATCGCGTGGTGCCGCGCGAATATCTGAATCAGATTGTCACCAAATATGCGCAAACCATTGCTGCCAAATCGTCTTTGGTGGTCAAGACCGGCAAGGAAGCCTTTTACGCGCAGGCCGAGATGGGGCTGGCCGAGGCCTACGCCTATACCGGCCGCGTCATGGTCGACAACATGCTGGCGCGCGACGCAGAAGAAGGCATCGGCGCCTTCATCGGCAAGCGCAAGCCCGAATGGACGGACGACTAGATATGGAAGCCCGCATCTCCATCATCACCATCGCCGTCGACGATCTCGAGCGCGCCACACGCTTCTACGAGGCGATGGGCCTGACCCGCCATGCCGGCATCACCGACGGCGTCGCCTTCTTCCAGATGGGCGGCGTCATTCTCGGCCTGTTCCCGCGCGCAAGCGCCGAAGAGGATTCGGGCATCACCTTCGGCACGGCGCCGTCGGCGATCTACCTCGCCTACAACACCCGCTCCGACGCGGAGGTCGATGACGTGCTGACGATGGCCGAGAAGGCCGGCGGCCGCATCGTCAAGCCGGCCGGCCGCGCCTTCTGGGGCGGCTGGTATGGCTATTTCGCCGACACCGAAGGGCATGTCTGGGAAGTGGCGCACAATCCGGCTTTTCCGATCGCGGAAGACGGCAGCATCTCGCTGCCGGGTTGAGCGCGTTTCCCACCGCTTTCGACGATACCGATCATTTCCGCATGATGCGCAGTTTTCTGCAACGATCCGGATGGTTTTCTCGCCGAGGCTCTGTATGAGGAAGAGGCATGAACCATGACGCCTACGACAATGCCTATATCGCCGGAATCCTCAATTCGGTGAAGACCATCGCCATGGTCGGCGCGTCCGCCAACGATGTGCGGCCGAGCTATTTCGTGCTGAAATACCTGCTGGGCAAGGGCTTTTCGGTGTTCCCGATCAATCCCGGCCAGGCCGGCAAGGAAATCCTTGGCCGGATGACCTATGCCAGGCTCGCCGATGTTCCCGAGCCGATCGACATGGTCGACGTGTTTCGCGGCTCGGCGGCGGTGCCGGGCGTTGTCGACGAGGTCTTGCGGCTCGATCCGTTGCCGAACGTCATCTGGATGCAGCTTGGCGTG
This sequence comes from Mesorhizobium sp. WSM4820, assembly GCF_055811075.1. Taxonomy (NCBI): domain Bacteria; kingdom Pseudomonadati; phylum Pseudomonadota; class Alphaproteobacteria; order Hyphomicrobiales; family Phyllobacteriaceae; genus Mesorhizobium; species Mesorhizobium sp. WSM4820. The sequence continues at coordinate 184,451 of NZ_JBVVQN010000001.1, forward strand.
CGCCATGACGAGGCAGCCGCACGCGCCGAGGCCGCCGGCATCAAGGTGGTGATGAACCGCTGCCCCAAGATCGAATATGGCAAGCTGTCGGGCGAAATCGGCTGGACCGGCGTCAACTCAGGCGTGCTGTCGTCGAAGAAGCCGCTGATGCGGCCGGGATTCCAGAGTTTTGGCGTCCGCCGGAAGTAGGTGGTGAATGGTGATAGTGAATAGTGAATGGTGAATAGAAGGATTTTTCCGGAAGGCGGCCACAGCGGCATATGAGCCGCTTGCAATCAGGATGGGGCTGGCCGACCTTGCCTTCACCATTCACCATTCACCATTCACCATTCACCATTCACCATTCACCATTCAGCATTCAGCATTCAGCATTCAGGGGAGGTAATCCATGACCCGCACGCCCGGTTTCAACACGCTCGCCGTCCATGCCGGCGCCAAGCCCGATCCGGCGACCGGCGCGCGTGCCACGCCGATCTACCAGACGACCTCCTTTGTCTTCGATGATGCCGACCATGCCGCTTCGCTGTTCGGGCTAAAAGCCTTCGGCAACATCTACACCCGGATCATGAACCCGACGCAGGCGGTGCTGGAAGAGCGTATCGCGGCACTCGAAGGCGGCACCGCGGGTTTGGCCGTCGCGTCGGGCCATGCCGCGCAGGTGCTCGTGTTCCACAACCTGATGCAGCCCGGCGACAATTTCGTCGCCGCGACAAGGCTTTACGGCGGCTCGATCAACCAGTTCGGCCACGCCTTCAAGAATTTCGGCTGGCAGGTGCGCTGGGCCGACACCAACGACATCTCGACCTTCGAAAGCCAGATCGACGAAAAGACCAAGGCCATCTTCATCGAGAGCCTGGCCAATCCGGGCGGTGTCTTCGTCGACATCGAAAAGATCGGCGACATCGCCCGCAAGCATGGCCTGCCGCTGATCGTCGACAACACGCTGGCCTCTCCCTATCTGGTGCGGCCGATCGAGCATGGCGCCGACATTGTCGTGCATTCGCTGACCAAGTTCATCGGCGGCCACGGCAATTCGATCGGCGGCGCCATTGTCGACGGCGGTACCTTCGACTGGTCGAAATCCGGCAAATATCCGATGCTGTCTGAGCCGCGCCCCGAATATGGCGGCCTCGTCCTGCACGAAACATTTGGCAATTTCGCTTTCGCCATTGCCGCGCGCGTGCTCGGCCTGCGCGACATGGGCCCGGCGATCTCGCCCTTCAATGCGTTCTTGATCCTGACCGGCCTGGAAACCCTGCCGCTCAGGATGCAGCGCCATTGCGACAATGCGGTCACCGTCGCCGCGTGGCTGTCCAACCACCCAAAAATCGCCTGGGTGTCCTATCCCGGCCTGCCCAGCGACAACAACAATGCGCTGCAGAAGAAGTACTCGCCGCTTGGCGCCGGTGCCGTGTTCACCTTCGGCCTGAAGGGCGGCTATGCGGCGGGCATCAAATTCGTCGAGGCGCTCGAACTGTTCTCGCACCTCGCCAATGTCGGCGACACCAAGTCGCTGGTCATCCATCCGGCATCGACCACGCATCGGCAACTGTCCGACGAGCAGAAGGTCGCGGCCGGCGCTGGGCCGGATACGGTCAGGCTGTCGGTCGGCATCGAGGATGTCAACGACATCGTCGCCGATCTGGAACAGGCTCTCGCCAACGTCTGATCCCCGCTGCAAGGAGTTTCCATGACCGCGCCGAAATTTCTCTCCGTCGATATTGAAAGCGCCGAGCCGGAACCTGGCGCGCCGGCGCCGGATCGCCTGATTTCAGGCGATCCAAAGTTCCGCACCTGGAATGTCGAGGAACGCGACGGTGGCCTCTATGCCGGCATCTGGGAGGCGACGCCGGGCAAATGGCGCATCGAATATGACGAGTGGGAGTTCTGCCACATCCTGTCGGGCGTCTCGGTGATTTCAGACGACGCCGGCGAGGCGCGCACCGTCAGGGCCGGCGACAGTTTCGTGCTCAGGCCAGGCTTTAAGGGAAGCTGGGAAGTGCTTGAAACGACACGCAAGGAGTATGTGATCAAGCTTTGATCATTGCCCGGTGTGCACGACGAGCCTTTCCAGCCCGTGGAAATGATAGGTGTCGCGAAAACGCGGCTGTTCGGCCAGATGCAGCCGCGGCAGCCGGTCGAACAAGGTTTTCAGCGATACCTGCAATTCGAGCCGGGCGAGCGGCGCGCCGATGCAGAAATGAATGCCGGCGCCGAACGAGACGTTCTTCTGGTCGGCGCGATCCGGCCGGAAGGCGAGGGGTTCGGCAAAGGCCGCCGGGTCGTGATTGGCCATGCCGAGCAGCAGGCCGATCGTCTCGCCCGGCCGCACGATGATACCGGGACCGACCTCGATCTCTTCATAGGCATAACGCGTGAACATGTGCAGCGGCGCGTCGAAGCGCAGGCATTCCTCGACCGTGGCAGTGGTCGTTTGCGGCGAGGTGAAGAAGCGGCGCGGGTCGCCGCCTTGCGCGAGTATAGCGCGCACCGCATTGCCGGTCTGGTGGACGGTCGCCTCGTGGCCGGCATTGAGCAGCAGGATCGCCGAGGACACCAGCTCGTCCTCAGAGAGTCTTTGGCCATCGTCTTGCGCCGAGATCAGCAGCGACAGCAGATCGTCGCCGGGTTTTTTGCGCCGCTCGGCAACATGGCCGCGCAGGAAATCCGAAAAATCATGTGCTGCGCGATTGGCCGTCTCTTCCGTTTCGCGGGTGCGGCCGTGCATGTACATGGCGACCATCCGATGCGACCAGTCGAGGAGTTGCGGTCCCATCTCGACCGGCACGCCGAGCATTTCGGCAATGATGGTGATCGGCAAAGGCGATGCGAAGGCTGGCAGCAGGTCGACCTGGCCCGGCTCGAAACGGTCGATCAGCTCGTTGGCCAGAGCCTCGACGCGCGGCCTCAGCCGCTCGACCTGGCGCGAGACGAAGGCGCGGGTGACCAGCGTTCTGAGCCTAGTGTGAACGGGCGGTTCCAGCTCCAGCATCGAATTGGCCTCGATGCCGTCGAAGCTGCCGAGATGGCTGCGATCCTCGCCGACGGCGCTTCTGTCAGGGATGCCGGCCGGGTTGTAGCGGCCGAAGCGCCGGTCGCGCAGCAGCCGGCTGACGTCGTCGAAGCCGCCAAAGCACCAGAAGCCGAACTCTTCCCAGAAGAAGACATTCGATGCGCCATGCATGAAGGCATAGGCCGCGTAGGGGTTCTGGAAGAAAGCCGCCTCGTGCGGATCGAGCCGCACATGGCGGGTGGCCGGATTGAAGGCCAGGTAAGTCGGTGGCACCAAATCGGTCATTGTGGATCATTAGCGCGGCTTGCCAGCTTGACGCCAGACCGTATGTTGGCGCCCGGTGATCCTTCGTGTTGGCCAGCCGGCGCGGCTGCGGAAAGACTGACTTGATGAATGTGATCGTGGTTGGCGCAGGCATTGCAGGGCTGTCGACGGCCTGGTCGCTGGTCAAGGCCGGGCACCGGGTCTCGATTGTCGAGCAGGGACCGATTCCCAATCCGCTTGCCGCCTCGGGCGACCATCACCGCGTCATCCGCCGCGCCTATGGCACAGCCTCGGGTTATGGCCGGCTGATCACCGAAGCCTATGCGGCCTGGGACGAGATGTGGGCCGATCTCGGCGAGAACCATCTCGACCCGCGCGGCTTCATCTGCATTTCGCGCGAGCCGGGAGACGAAGCCGAGGAATACCGCGAGGGCATGGAAGCCGGGAACTACCCGATCGAGCTGTTCGAGCCGGACGCCGCGGCCAAGCGCTGGCGCTTCCTGCAGCCCGGCTCGTTCCGCTACGCGTATTTTTCGCCGGAGGGTGGTGCGCTGCATTGTCGCAAGATTGCATCCCGCCTCGCCGAATGGCTGCGGAGAACCGGCGCCAATGTCTACGAAAACAGCAAGGTGACGGAGGTCGACGCCGAGGCTGGCCGCCTCGTGCTTGAAAGCGGCGAGACGATGCAGGCCGACCGCATCGTCGTCGCCGCAGGCGCCTGGGTGCTGAAACTGTTTCCGGAGCTGGGCGGCGACCTGAAGACCTGGCGCACCGCGCTAGCCTATGTCGAACCGCCGGCGGATCTGCAAGCAGCATGGCATTCAGCCCCGGTCATCCTCGATGTCGGCGGCGTCGTCGACGGCTACGTGATCCCGCCGTCCGGCGGTGCCGGCATGAAATTCGGCTCAGGGCTGCACAGGGTGCCGACCAGCGATGCCGACTGGAACCGCCAGCCGGTGGCGGGCGAGGGCGAGGCGATCCGCGACCTGTTTTCGCCGCCGATCGCCCGTGTCGAAGAATACAAGGTCACCGAGGTCGTCACCTGTGCCTACACCTTCACCGCCGACGAAAAGTTCCTGGCGCATGAGAAGGGCAAATGCCTTGTCGTCTCGGCCTGCTCCGGCCACGGCTACAAGTTCGGCGCGGCGGTCGGCAGGCGTGTCGCAGCGACCGTCGGCAATGGCGATGTCGGCGGCTTGAAAGCGTGGCTGCGGGCGGAAGCCTAAAACCGGCAGTGCCGCGCAATACGCACCTGCCGCCAGCGCGACGAGCCCTCGCGGACCAGAACCCGGCGCGCCACTGTCTGGTAGGTGGCGGGAAAATTGACGATCCGCCGCTGCTCCGGCTGCACCAGAACCTCTTCGGCGACGCTCTCGTACTCGGCGGGGCTGACGACGCGCCGTTGGCGCTCCGGCTGCACCACCACGGTCTCGGCCACCCGTTGATAGCGCGCCTTGTGCCTGACCTTGCACAGCACCTTGCGGCCGTTGATGACGCGCCATTCCCAGGAGTAGCCGCCGTCATCGACCTTCACCGTGCGGTAGATGGTGCGGGTGATGGCAGGCACGATCTCGTAGCCGACACGCGCCGGTGCGATCTGCACCACCCGCTCGCGCGTTCCGTAGATCGCCGGAACGGATTCCACCTGCTGACCGGCCGGGCTGACGAGCACGTTTTCGTAGACGGTCTCGTAGACGGCCGGCCTGTTGACCTGCTCGTAGCACTCGACGGGGCGCCCGCCGGCAGCCGTTTCGGACACCATGCCGAGGACGGCGAGGCTGGCGATGGCCGAGGAAGCCGTTTTCCCGATCATTGCACTCCCCCCAGTTTGAACTTTCCACGCAAGCTCAACGTTGAATTGTAGGGGAAGCCGTGTCCCGGGAAAGCAGTTTCGGCACATTTCGTTAAGCGACGCGGTTAAGAAACTGTTACCCGGCAGCGCAGCCGCACCGCTTCAACAGCAGCCGGCGCAGCTTCGGGCGAATTCTGTGCAGAAACCTTGATTCGACTTAACCGGATGGCTAGGACGGGCGGCCTTGCGCTAGGGTGAGCCGACATCCTATTTACAGGGATAACGATCCAGAACCGATTCTGCCCGACTTGCTCATCTCCGGCGCCGGAATCCCATCTTCAATAAGGGATAGTCCATGAAGAACCCCGTCGAAACCTACATGAACCTCGTTCCGATGGTGGTCGAGCAGACCAATCGCGGCGAGCGGGCCTACGACATTTTCTCGCGGCTCCTGAAAGAGCGCATCATTTTCATCACCGGTCCGGTCGAGGACGGCATGGCGACGCTGGTCTGCGCGCAGCTCCTGTTCCTCGAAGCGGAGAATCCGAAGAAGGAAATCAACCTCTACATCAATTCGCCCGGCGGCGTCGTCACCTCGGGCATGGCGATCTACGACACCATGCAGTTCATCAAGCCGGCGGTAGCGACGCTGTGCATCGGCCAGGCCGCCTCGATGGGCTCCCTCCTTCTCACCGCCGGCGAGAAGGGCATGCGCTTCGCCACGCCGAACGCCCGCATCATGGTCCACCAGCCTTCCGGTGGTTTTCAGGGCCAGGCTTCCGACATCGAGCGCCACGCCCAGGACATCATCAAGCTGAAGCGCCGTCTCAACGAGGTCTATGTCAAGCACACCGGCAAGAGCTACGACGAGATTGAAAGGACGCTCGACCGCGACCATTTCATGACCTCCGACGAGGCCAGGGATTTCGGCCTCATCGACAAGGTCATTTCGTCGCGTGAGCCGATCGAGGGTCTTGCCACATAAGCCCGGTGGCAGTTGGATAGCGGGAAAACACGCTTTTGATGCCGCTTGCGGCATTTCGGCCACAATTGGCTGTTCCCTCGACGGGAGCGATTGCCTACGTTAAGCCTATGTTGATTTTCGACGGCTTAGCTTTGTGCGGGGTTGATGCGAATCATTGCGACGTTTTCTGATATGTGTTTCGTATGGAATGCGTTGCGGGAGCCGGACTACTGGCGGCGGCGATTTCCCGCGATAGATTGAGTTATGCGCCCTTTCAACCAGACCATCGGCGGGCGGCTATGAAAGGACATGAAAATGAGCAAGGTCGGCAACAGCGGCGGTGATTCCAAGAACACGCTTTATTGCTCGTTTTGCGGCAAAAGCCAGCACGAAGTGCGCAAGCTGATCGCCGGCCCGACGGTGTTCATCTGCGACGAATGCGTCGAGCTCTGCATGGACATCATCCGCGAGGAGAACAAGACCTCGATGGTGAAGTCGCGCGAGGGTGTGCCGACCCCGCAGGAGATCCTCAAGGTTCTCGACGACTACGTCATCGGCCAGCCCTACGCCAAGCGCGTGCTGTCGGTGGCCGTCCACAACCACTACAAGCGCCTCGCGCATGCCGGCAAGAACAACGACGTCGAACTGGCGAAGTCCAACATCTTGCTGATCGGCCCGACCGGCTGCGGCAAGACGCTGCTCGCGCAGACGCTGGCCCGCATCATCGACGTGCCGTTCACCATGGCCGATGCGACGACGCTGACCGAGGCCGGCTATGTCGGCGAGGACGTCGAGAACATCATCCTCAAGCTGTTGCAGTCGGCCGACTATAATGTCGAGCGCGCCCAGCGCGGCATCGTCTACATCGACGAGATCGACAAGATTTCGCGCAAGTCGGACAATCCCTCGATAACCCGCGACGTGTCGGGCGAGGGCGTCCAGCAGGCGCTGTTGAAGATCATGGAAGGCACGGTCGCTTCCGTGCCGCCGCAGGGCGGCAGGAAGCATCCGCAACAGGAATTCCTGCAGGTCGACACCGCCAACATCCTGTTCATCTGCGGTGGCGCCTTCGCTGGGCTGGACAAGATCATCTCGGATCGCGGCCGCAAGACCTCGATCGGCTTCGGCGCCACCGTCGCGTCACCCGAGGATCGCCGCACCGGCGACGTTTTCCGCCTGGTCGAGCCTGAAGATCTGTTGAAGTTCGGGCTCATTCCCGAGTTCGTCGGCCGTCTGCCGGTCCTGGCAACGCTGGAGGACCTCGATGAGCCGGCGCTGATCCAGATCCTGACCGAGCCGAAGAACGCGCTGGTCAAGCAATACCAGCGGCTGTTCGAGATGGAGAATGTCGACCTGACCTTCCACGAGAATGCGCTGTCGGCGATCGCCAAGCGCGCCATCGAGCGCAAGACCGGCGCGCGCGGCCTGCGCTCGATCATGGAGGCGATCCTGCTCGACACGATGTTCGAGCTGCCGGCGCTGGAAGGCGTGCGCGAAGTGGTTATTTCGGAAGAGGTGGTGTCCGGCAACGCCAGGCCGCTCTACATCTATTCCGAGCAGAAGGAAAAGAAGGGCAACGTCAGCGCCTGACGTCAGCCCTGTTATAGTGGAGTTCTTCAAACGGCGCCGCAAGGCGCCGTTTTGCCGTTTGCGGATGGGCAGGCTATGATGAACGGCCCGACTTGTGATGAATGGATTATGACGGATTGGATGAACGGTTTCGTGTCGACCCTTGATCTTTGCCTCGCGTGCCTCCAACTAACGGAAGAAGGCCGTGGCGCCGAATTCTGTGCTGTAAAACTCCCGTCACAAACGGTGGTAGGCGGAACCATCCCCGGTCGTTAATATGAGAATCGCGGTTGGCCGATTGGCGGTCGCGACATGAAAGGTTGGACAATGGCCAAAATATCCAAGGCTCCCAGCGACGGCGTCTTCGCAGTCCTCCCACTGCGCGACATCGTGGTGTTCCCGCACATGATCGTTCCGCTCTTTGTCGGGCGTGAAAAGTCGATCAAGGCGCTGGAAGAGGTGATGGGTCAGGAAAAGCAGATCCTGCTTGCGACCCAGATGAATGCCGCCGATGACGATCCCGAGTCCGATGCGATCTTCGACATCGGCACGCTCGCCAATGTGCTGCAGTTGCTGAAGCTGCCGGACGGCACCGTCAAGGTGCTGGTCGAAGGCGCCTCGCGCGCGAAAATCGTTTCGTTCACCGACCGTCCCGACTTCCATGAGGCCCGTGCCGCAGCACTGGTCGAACCGGATGAGGAAGAGGTCGAGGTCGAGGCGCTGGCCCGTTCCGTCGTCACCGACTTCGAGAACTACGTCAAGCTGAACAAGAAGATCTCGCCCGAAGTGGTGGGTGCCGCCAGCCAGATCGACGACTATTCCAAGCTCGCCGATACGGTTGCCTCGCATCTTGCCATCAAGATCCCCGAGAAGCAGGAGATGCTGGCCACGCTTTCGGTCAAGGAGCGGCTGGAAAAGGCGATGGGCTTCATGGAAGCCGAAATCTCCGTCCTGCAGGTCGAGAAGCGCATCCGCTCGCGCGTCAAGCGCCAGATGGAGAAGACGCAGCGCGAATACTACCTCAACGAGCAGATGAAGGCGATCCAGAAGGAGCTCGGCGAGGGCGAGGACGGCCGCGACGAGGCCGCCGAGATCGAGGCGCGAATCAAGAAGACCAAGCTCTCCAAGGAGGCCCGCGAAAAGGCGGAAGCCGAACTGAAGAAGCTGCGGACGATGTCGCCGATGTCGGCTGAATCGACCGTCGTGCGCAACTATCTCGACTGGATCCTGTCGATACCGTGGGGCAAGAACTCCAAGGTCAAGCAGGATCTGGCCTTCGCGCAGAACGTGCTCGACACCGACCATTTCGGCCTCGACAAGGTCAAGGACCGCATCGTCGAATATCTCGCCGTGCAGAGCCGCCAGAAGAAGCTGAAGGGGCCGATCCTGTGCCTCGTCGGACCTCCCGGCGTCGGCAAGACCTCGCTCGGCAAGTCGATCGCCAAGGCGACCGGCCGCGAGTTCATCCGCATGGCGCTGGGCGGCGTGCGCGACGAGGCCGAGATCCGCGGTCACCGGCGCACCTATATCGGCTCGATGCCCGGCAAGGTCATCCAGTCGATGAAGAAGGCGAAGAAGTCCAACCCGCTCTTCCTGCTCGACGAGATCGACAAGATGGGCCAGGATTTCCGCGGCGATCCGTCGTCGGCGTTGCTCGAGGTGCTCGATCCCGAGCAGAACTCGACGTTCATGGATCACTATCTCGAGGTCGAATACGACCTGTCGAGCGTGATGTTCGTGACGACGGCGAACACGTTGAACATCCCGGCGCCGTTGATGGACCGCATGGAGATCATCCGTATCGCCGGCTACACCGAGGACGAGAAGATCGAGATCGCCAAGCGCCACCTGATGCCGAAGGTGATCCGCGATCACGCGCTGCAGCCGAAGGAGTTCTCCGTCGGCGAGGACGCGATCCGCGGCATCATCCAGACCTACACCCGTGAGGCGGGCGTCAGGAGCCTAGAGCGCGAGCTGATGAAGCTCGGCCGCAAGGCGGTGACCGAGATCCTGAAGACGAAGAAGAAGACCGTCGACATCACGGCCGACAATCTCGCCGATTACCTTGGTGTTCCGCGCTTCCGCTTCGGCCAGGTCGAGGCCGACGATCAGGTCGGCGTTGTCACCGGGCTCGCCTGGACGGAAGTCGGTGGCGAGCTGCTGACGATCGAAGGCGTCATGATGCCCGGCAAGGGCCGCATGACGGTGACCGGCAATCTGCGCGACGTGATGAAGGAATCGATCTCGGCGGCGGCCTCCTACGTCCGCTCGCGGGCTCTCGATTTCGGCGTCGAGCCGCCGCTGTTCGACAAGCGCGACATCCACGTCCACGTGCCCGAAGGCGCAACGCCCAAGGACGGACCGTCGGCCGGCGTGGCGATGGCGACGGCGATCGTCTCGGTGCTGACCGGCATCCCGGTCAGGGCCGACGTGGCAATGACCGGCGAGATCACGCTGCGCGGCAGAGTGCTGCCGATCGGCGGGCTCAAGGAGAAGCTGCTTGCAGCACTGCGCGGCGGCATCAAGAAGGTGCTGATCCCGGAAGACAACGCCAAGGATCTGGCGGAGATTCCGGACAACGTGAAGAACGGTATGGAGATCGTTCCGGTCGGGCGGGTCGGTGAAGTCTTGCGCCATGCGCTGGTGCGTATGCCGGAGGCGATCGAGTGGGTCGAGCCGGTCAATGCGCCGGCTGCGGTGGATGCCGGAGACGACGCCAGCAAGTCGCTAGCTCATTAGAGCGCCGCGCGTTCAATTGGACGCGCAAAGGACGCTCTAACGCTATTGAGTCTATGCGTGATCCTTTCCGAAAACCGAAACCGGTTTTCCGGGTCACGCATTAGCACGTGCTAAAGTTGCAATGCACAACGGAGAGCCGGGCCTAGAGCCCGGCTCTTTCATGTGAAAAACCCCGGAATTCCGGGGTTTTTTCGACTCTTTTGACGCTTTTCGACTTGGTTGCGGAAGCGCTTCTTTCTAAAGTCCGTTTCCTGCCGGATGAGTCGTACGTTCCGGTTTCTCATGGAAGGGAATTTTTATGAACAAGAACGAACTGGTGTCCGCTGTCGCCGACGCCGCGAGTATTTCGAAGGGTGACGCGCAGTCGGCGGTCGATGCGGTGTTCTCCGTCATCACCGGCGAACTGAAGAAGGGCGGCGATGTCCGGCTTGTCGGCTTCGGAAATTTCACCGTGTCAAAACGCGCTGCCTCGACCGGCCGCAATCCGCAGACCGGCGCCGAAGTGCAGATCCCGGCGCGCACCGTGCCGAAGTTTTCGGCCGGCAAGGGCCTCAAGGACGCAGTCAACTAAGCGCCTTCGTACCCTTTTCAGAGACCAGAAAAGCCGGGCATGCCCGGCTTTTCTTTTGCGCCTTCCTTCTATCTTGTCGGCCAGCAGCAGGCGGCTCTATGCCGTCGGTGCATCGGCGCGCATCAGCCCTTCCCGCTTGAGATCGGCCCACAGTGCCGATTGCAGTTTCGCGTCGAGCAGCGACCGGTTGCTTTCGACCTCGCTCGGCCGCTGGCCGCCGGGGATCACCGACACGACCGAAGGGTGCAGCAGCGGAAATTGCAGTGCCGCCTCGATCAGGCGCACACCGTGGCGCTTGCAGACCGCCTCGATGCGCGTGACGCGGTCGAGGATGTCCTGCGGCGCCTCGGTATAATCGTAATAGGCGCCGGGCTTCGGTCCGGTTGCCAGGATGCCGGAATTATACGGCCCGCCGAGAACGATGCCGATGCCGCGCTGCTGGCATAGCGGCAGGAAGGATTGCAGCGCCTCCTGCTCCAGCAGCGTATAGCGCCCGGCAAGCAGGAACAGGTCGAAGTCGCCGCGCTCGGCAAGCGTCTGGGCAACCTGCCATTCGTTGATGCCGCCGCCGAACGCCTTGATGACGCCCTGGTCTCGCAGGGACAGCAGCCCGTAATAGCCCGAGCGCATGAACTCCTCGATGCGCTGGTCCGCGGCCTCCTTGCTGCCATGCGTGAAGACGTCGACGTCATGCACGAAAAGAATGTCGATGCGGTCGACGCCGAGGCGCTCCAGCGAGGCTTCGAAGGAGCGCATGACGCCGTCATAGCTGTAGTCAAAAACCTCGCGGCGCGACGGCGTGTCGAAGAACTTGCCGATGCCGGTGCGCTGGTCCGGCGGGCAGGCGCGCATGATGCGGCCGACCTTGCTCGACAGCACAAAGTCGTCGCGCTTTTTCGAGCGCAGGAACGGATTGAGCCGCGTTTCCGACAGGCCAAGCCCGTAGAGCGGCGCGGTGTCGTAGTAGCGGCAGCCGACCCGCCAAGCAGTCTCCAGGGTGGCGTTGGCATCCTCGTCGGAGACGGCACGATAAAGATTGCCGAGCGGCGCCGTGCCGAAGCCAAGTTCCGTGAACGCGATGCCGCCATTGCCGATGCGGTCGAAATGCCGTGTCTTCATATGCTGCCGTTTTCCTCATTTTCCGTTTGTCTCGACACTATCATGCCTGTGGCGCTGCAAAAGCACTTCGCGAAGTTGGACAGGGAATTTCGCAGTGATAGCATGAGCAAAAACAAGCTGTTCGGAGAAGCGATGCGCGTCCGCCTCAGCAACATGGAGTAAGCGTCATGCGCTACGAGCTGATGCTGCCGCATCAGATCCGCAAGGCGATCGCCGAAAACTGGCCGGTCGTGCTCCCGCTCGGCGTGCTCGAATACCATGGCGAGCACATGGCCGTCGGCATGGATACGCTGGTGGTGATCAAGATGCTGGAATTGTTCGAAAAGGAAGCCGACATCGTCATCCTGCCACCGCTCTACTATGGCGCGGCCAGTTACGCGGTGGCGCCGCCGGAGGGCAATGGCTCGATTCAGGTCGGCGGCAATGCGCTGGCGCCGTTCGCGGAGGAACTGTTCTACAGCCTGCTGCGCGTTGGCTTCCGCAACATCCACGCCATCATCCATCACCAGACCGAGAATTTTGTCGCCGGCATGCCGACCGATCTCGCCTTCAAGGCCGCTGGGCGGCAGGCGATCTTCCGCTTTCTCGAGAAGGAGCGCGGCGAGGGCTGGTGGGGCTCCGAGACGATGGCCAGCTACTATGCCGAACACGCAGAAGGCGCCAATTTCTTCAATTGGGTGCAGGTGCACCCGTTGATGCCGGCAGCGATGAACGGCCGATATCCGTTCGACCATGCCGGCGCCGGCGAGACGTCGCTGATGCTGGCGCTGTGCCCGCAATCGGTGGATGCCGGCCACTTCGCCGACAATACGGGATGGTACACGGCGACCGCCCCCGAGGCCTCGGCGGAGTTAGGCCAGAGAGGTAGAGATATGATCTTGGAGAATTTGCGAAAAGTCTTGAAGCGATAAAAATGGCGGGGCAGATCCCTGAGTGCAACCAAATTCTCCTGGAGAACTCGATGGCAAAGATTCCCGATGGCAATGGCCCGCGACGTGCCCGTCGACAGATTCCCCCGCAATCGCGCCTAAAACTATTTCGCCCAATCAGTTGGCGCGGTGGGGTTATAGCTTCGTCCACCGATGAATACGTTAGTCATTTGCTGATCGAGCTTGGTCGGCTTGGAATGGAAATCCGCGATATTGAGGATCATGCCAGGCCGCCAAACACTAGAACTGTCCTCTCTGACCTCCTCCAGTGGTTAAGTGATCGGCCCGGGAAGGCATACGCCGAGCTTATCAATTGGCAGACGCTCGATTTCCCCCAAATGCGTTCGCGCTTGGAAGAAGACCGTTACGCCAAGCCACGCATCGAGTTGTCAGCCGAGATTACCAAAATGAATAATCTGTCCGTGCGCTGGCATCCTGCTGGCTGGCGGGATTCTGAATTCGATTGGCGCCGCCCCGACCATCACTACTCTAATCTCATTAAGCATCGAAAATGGCTGCAACCACCGGATTTTCATTGGTTTGTGGGCGACGAGCAGCCGACATTTGATAGCCGTCCTTCGAACGAGCTTATGTATGTCCGTGGAGTGGGAAACTTGCGCCCGGCACCCCGTGAGGAATACGGACCATATGCTTCATACAACCGTGATATTGTCGACTCAATCCTCATATGCGCCGTCCGCAGCGCTTACGAGAGCTTGCTCAGTCAACTCAAGTATAGCTTCGACGTTACTCTCATTCACGCTTTCGATTTTGTCACACGAGATGAGGAGGACGAGAATGATCCCTGGTCGGCAAGATATCCAATTCGCCGTGTTATTTCATGGACTATAGAGGATGCGGTCGATCTATATGCACGGCGCGATCAAGAAGCTTCTCTAGCGAAAGAGCATGCCGATCGTGCCAAACTGGAGAATGTTGCCACCGCCTACGGCTTCACACTTGAAACATTTGTTGGCGCGCTACTTCGAGCTTCGTCAGTCAAGCGTACTGGACCGGCCCCGTCTGGAGAACATCTTGACCGCAATGCCGCCAAAGACCTGCGCAATGCTGGATTTAAGATTCAGGCTGGCGAGGTCCGCGATATTCGGGAACTGATCGAGCGCTATAGATTAGAGGTTTTACCAGTATCCTTAAGACCTGAGGTCTCTGAAGCCCCGATACCACCGAATAACATAGTGAGATTCCCTCAAGGCAGCGAATGACTGTAGTGCCGTACTCAATATTGTTTAGTCCACTGTTCACTCCTACTTCACCGCGCCTGCGGTCATGCCCATGATGAGGTAGCGCTCCAGCGCGATGCCGATGACGGCGAGCGGCGTGATCGCGGCGGTGGCGAGTGCCGCCATCGACCACCAGTTGATGCCCTGCGAGCCGGTCTGGCTCGCCACCATGACGGGAATGGTTTTTGCGTCGGTCGAGGTCAGCAGTGCGGCGAAGAAATACTCGTTCCAGCACAGCACCATCGCCAGGATGAAGGCTGCGACCATGCCCGGCAGCGCGATCGGCATGACGATGCGGAAGAAGGCGCCCCAGATCGACAGGCCGTCGACGAGGGCTGCTTCCTCCAGTTCGACCGGGATCGAATTGAACTGGTCGCGCATAATCCAGATGACGATCGGCAGCACCATCAGCGTGTAGAGCAGGATCAGCCCGATGCGCGTGTCGAGCATGCCGACTTCCCGGTACAGCACGAGAAAGGGCAGGGCGAGCACCACCGGCGGCAGGATCAACTGCGACAGGAAGAAGAAGGAGATGTCCTCGTTCTTGAACCAGGCGAAGTGATAGCGGAAGCGGGTGAGGCCGTAGGCGGCGAGGCTGCCGATGACGATGGCGAGGCTCGATGCGCCGACCGAGGTGATGACCGAATTCATGAAGCGCTTGATGAACTCGTCGCGCACCGTCGAGGTCCGGAAGATCGCATCCGGCGACAGGCCGAGCGAGCGCCAGCCCTTCCAGTCCGGCCGGAAGTCGACGAACGGGATGAGATGGCCCTGGGTGACATCGACGGCGGTCTTGAACGAGGTGGTTATCGTCCAGTAGATCGGGAACAGGCAGATGAAGGCCCAGAACACCAGCGCGCCATAGATGAAGACGCGGTTGGCGAAAAAGCTCGCCGGCGAGCGGATTTCGGAAGCGGCATAGTCGGTGGTCTGGACGCTCATCTGGCCGCCTGTCAGTTGACGTTGCGCACGAAGCGATTGGCGAATTTCAACAGCCACGTCACGAACACGATGATGATGATGAGGTAGGCCATCGCCAGCATGGTGCCGTAGCCGACATTCGAGCGGTCGCGATACTCGCGGTAGATGAAGCTCGACACGGAATCGGTCGCGCCGCCCGGGCCGCCCGAGGTGACGGTGATGATGATGTCGGCAAGCTTCAACTTGAAGATGATGCGCAGGATGATCGCCGTCACCGATACCGGCAGCATCAGCGGAAACGTGACCTGCCAGAAGGTCTGCCAAGCATTGGCGCCGTCGACCCTGGCCGCCTCGAGCACCTCGCGTGACATCGCCTGAAGGCCGGCGAGCAGCATGATCATCATGAACGGGATGAACGTCCAGGCATCCAGCACCATGATCGAGATGCGGGCGGTGATCGGGTTTGAGAAGAAGGCGGGGTTTTCCCAGCCGAGCTGGCGCGCCAGCGCCGCGGCCGGCCCGAAGCGGTATTCCATCAGCGACTTGCCGATCATCCACGACACCGCGACCGGCGACAGCATCAACGGCATGAGGAAGACGACACGGAAGAATTTGCGCGCGCGGATTTGTGCGTTGAGCAGCAAAGCGAGGCCAAATGCGATGACGTATTCGACCAGCACCGCCAGCACATAGAGCACCATGTTGAACAGCGCGTTGCGGTAATATGGATCGGCCAGCATCTGCCAGAAATTGTCGAGCCCGTTGAACTTGCGGCCGGAGAAGGAACTGAGGTTCCAGTCGGTCAGCGCAATGTAGAAGCCGAACAGCGTCGGGAAGATCACCATGGCGATGGTGAACAGCAGCGCCGGCAGCAGGAACAGCGCGCGCTGGCCGTCTTCGCCGCGCGTCAGCACCTGGCCGATGCCGAGCGCAACACCCCACAGCACATAGGCATAGACGACCGGCCGCCAGGTCTCGAAGCCGATCGTGTTGACCTCTGTCTTGTAAAGGATCTGGATTGCGATCACTGCCAGCAGGCCGAACGTCGCAACGGCCATCAACGCCCGGCCGAGCCGCTTGCGGCCCGGCGATATCAGATCGGATGGAGCGGCGTTTGCCGGCCACGCACTGGTGGGCAAGGTCTCGTCAGCCACGCGTCTCGTCCGTTCACTGAAAGCTGCTATGACCGGCTGGCCGGTCAACTGTTATGACCGGCTGGCCGGTCAAACTGTTATGACCGGCTGGCCGATCAAACTAGGGTCCGGCGGCTTTGCGTCGCCGGACCACGGTCCCTAGAATCTCAGCCTACATACCAAGCGAGGCCTTGTAGAGCTTGATCTGGTTTTCGCGGCCGATCTGGTCGGTCAGCTTCTCCCAGGCGGCTGCAATGGCGTCGGCGCCTTCCTGCGCCGTCATCTTGCCGGCAAATGTATTGGCCAGGATGTCCTCGGCGGCGCTGTAATATTGGAAGATGCCGGGGATACGCGGCTCGATCGCGGCGTTCGGATGGTTGTAGCTGTCGGCCTCCGATTTCAGATACGAGGTGATGAAAGCCTCGTCGTAACCGGCCGCCACCCATTCCGGAATGTCGAAATGCGAGTTGCGGTAG
Source organism: Mesorhizobium sp. WSM4820 (assembly GCF_055811075.1). NCBI lineage: Bacteria > Pseudomonadati > Pseudomonadota > Alphaproteobacteria > Hyphomicrobiales > Phyllobacteriaceae > Mesorhizobium > Mesorhizobium sp. WSM4820. The sequence continues at coordinate 201,182 of NZ_JBVVQN010000001.1, forward strand.
GGTTGGAAGCCGGACGGATATGCTGCGCACCAGAGCGACAGGTCCTTGCCGCCGAGATGGGCAGCGGCAGACCAGGCCGCCTTCTTCTTCTTTTCGTCGCTGTCGACCCGTGCCATGACGTAGACGCCCCAGCCGAGATAGGCGCAGTTCGGCGAATAATTCGGGCCGCTGGCGAGCTTGTCCCACTGGCCGGTCTTGGAATTGTAGACGTCATCCGAGCCGGGCAGGATCGAGAAGCCGGTGACGTCGCCGACAACAGAACTGTCGTTGGTCTTGACGTTGGAGCCGACGTCGCCCCACCAGGTGACCATCGAACCGGTGCCGGCCAGGAACTGCTGGAAGGCGGTGGTGTTCGGGTCGGCGTTGATCTGGTCGGCAGGCTCGGACGGCAGCGCGTCGATCACGTCCTGGATCGCCCGCACCCAGGCCGGATTGTTGATGCGCGGCTTCATCGTATCGGCATCGAACAGCCAGGCCTTGTCGTCGGGATGCTTGGCATAGGCGCTGGCCCGGCTGCCGAGGAAATAGAAGCCGAAGCCGCCCCACGCCTTGGGCGCGTCGAGATAGCCAAAAACGTCCTGGCCCTGGAACTGCTTTCCCTTGAGGAATTTTGTCACCGCCTGCACCTGCTGCCAGGTCTTCGGCACGCCCCATTCACCGCCACCGCCGCCGTCCTTCCACGCCTTGGCGAGGTCGGCATCGGCGAACACGTCGGTGCGGTAGTTGAAGTTGTGCGCGTCGCCATCGACGGTCACGCGGTACTGCTTGCCGTCCCAGGTGCCGACCGGTGGCTGCAGATAGGCCACGACGTCCTTCATGTCGATCTGGTCCTTGACCCAGTCCGGCATTTCGGAGGTGAGACCCTTGCCGCAGACGTCGCCTTCGAACGGCGCGCCCATCTCGATGATGTCGAAATCGACGGTGCCGGTGGCGATCGACTGCTGCAGGCGGGCGTTGTAGTCCGCCTGCGCCAGGTCGATCCAGTTGATCTTGGCGCCGGTATAGGTTTCCCACGGCTTCAGGAAGCCGCGAAACAGCACATTGTGCAGGTTCTGGTTGTTGAGCCCCATGAAGGTGAGCTGGACGCCGGCGAATTCGCCTTCCTTGACGCTGGCCTTGGTCGCCTCCAGGCAAAGCTCGCCGACCTGCTGGAAGTCGGCATCGGTCGGCTGGCCCTTGCCGACACCGGGGATCTGCAGGATCTGCGCGCGCAATTCGCTTGCCGCGGAAGCCGGGCGCGTCAGCGCGCCAAGCCCGGCGCCGGATGCCGCGGCGATCGCGGCCATGCTGGCCGCGCCCTTGAGGACATCGCGGCGCGTGGCACCCGCGCGCATGAATCGGTTGTAAAGGCTGACTTTCATTTCGTTCCTCCCAGAATCTCGTGATGATTGAGAATCTCAATGGCGATTCTCAATGGTGATTGTTCGGGTGATTGGAGCGCTGGAAATGTTCCCCAACAACAGCGCCTCCTCAAGTTTTCCTCCCGCAACGCTTCGATTTCCGTGGTCCGGACCAGCGTGCCGGCGCGCCCGGAACAGGGTCGAAACCCGAGCCCGTTCACTATTCTCACAACCAGGTGCCGTGTCAAACGAGAACAGGGTTTTTTTATCTATAAAAGACTGACTTGCCCTCGCCGTTTGCCTTGTTTAGCTTCACCGCAACGAAAGGGGGGCCGATGGCTCAAGTCGCGATCAGCAATGTGGCCAAGGCGTTCGGAACCGTCAAGGTCCTGCACGGTGTCAGCGTCGACATCGCCGACGGGCAGTTCGTGGTGCTGGTCGGCCCTTCGGGGTGCGGCAAGTCCACGCTGCTCAGGATGGTGGCGGGGCTGGAGACCGTTTCCGGCGGCACGATCGCCATCGGCGACCGTGTCGTCAACCATCTGCCGCCGGCCAAGCGCGACATCGCGATGGTGTTCCAGAATTACGCGCTCTATCCGCACAAGACGGTCGAGCAGAACATGGCCTTTGCGCTAAAACTGCGGAAGACCGATCCGGCCGATGTCGCCGAGCGGGTCAAGCGCGCCGCCGATATCCTTGACCTCAATCCCTATCTCAAGCGCTATCCGCGCCAGCTCTCGGGCGGCCAGCGCCAGCGCGTCGCCATGGGCCGCGCCATCGTGCGCAACCCGCAGGTGTTCTTGTTCGACGAGCCGCTATCGAATCTCGACGCCAAGCTGCGCGTCCAGATGCGCACCGAGATCAAGGAACTGCACCAGCGGCTGAAGACCACCACCATCTATGTCACGCACGACCAGATCGAGGCGATGACCATGGCCGACAAGATCGTCGTGATGCGCGACGGCCGCATCGAGCAGGTCGGCGCGCCGCTGGAACTGTTCGACCGGCCGGCCAATCTGTTCGTCGCCGGCTTCATCGGCTCGCCGTCGATGAACCTGCTCAAGGGCGTGGTGCGCAAGGGCGACAAGCCCATCGTCGAGATCGCAGGGACGCCGTTCCCGATGGCTGCGAGCAGCAAGGTGGAGGACGGGCGCAATGTCGTCTACGGCGTCCGGCCCGAGCATCTCGAAATCCACCCTGACGGCGTGCCGGCGAAGATTTCCGTCGTCGAGCCGACCGGTTCCGAAACGCTGGTGTTTCTGCGTTTCGGCGAGGGCGAGATGGTGGCGCTGTTCCGCGAGCGCCACGACTTCAAGCCGGGCGACACGCTGCATCTGAAACCGCGGCTCGACCAGGTCCATCTCTTCGACGCAGAGACCGGCAATCGTCTCTAAAACACTTTGAATTGCGCATGATCTTGTCCGAAAACCGACAACGCTTCGGGATCATGCGCCCAGGCTTGGCATCAAAAAAGCCCGTTCGGGAGGGAACTATGCTCAAAGGGATCAATCCGCTGCTCAATGCCGACGTGCTTCAGGCGTTGCGGGCAATGGGCCATGGCGACGATTTGATCATCGCCGACACCAACTTCCCCTCCGATTCGGTGGCGCGCCAGACGGTGCTCGGTCGGCTGCTGCGCATCGATGCGCCGGCCGCTGACGTGGTCAAGGCGGTGCTGTCGCTCTATCCGCTGGACACTTTCGTCGACGATGCCGCCGCCCGCATGGAGATCGTCGGCAAGCCGGACGAGATCCCCGCCGTGCAGCAAGAAGTGCAAGGCGAGATCGATGCTGCGGAGGGCAAGGCCTGGCCGATGATTTCGGTCGAACGCTACGCCTTCTACGAACGTGCCAAAAACGCCTATTGCGTCATCCAGACCGGCGAGCGCCGCTTCTATGGCTGTTTCGCCTTCCGCAAGGGCGTCGTTCCGCCGGACGCGGAGTAGCGGGATGCCAAGCGAGCCTGTGGTCGTCAAGCCTGTGGTCATCAAGCCTGTCGTCATCTTGGGCGTCTTCGTCGCCGATACCGCCTACCGCGCTGCCCGCCAGCCGCGCATGGGCGAGACGATCCTTGGAACATCCTTCACCCTCGGCCCGGGCGGCAAAGGCTCCAACCAGGCGGTCGCGGCCGGCCGTCTCGGCGCCGACATCACCTTTCTGACGCGCCTTGGCGTCGATCCCTTTGCCGACATGGCCAGGCAGACCTGGACGCAGGCCGGGGTGAAGAGCGCCGTCATCGACACGCCGGAGAGTTATACGGGTGCGGCCTATATCTTCGTCGAGGAGACGAGCGGCAACAACGCCATCATCGTCAGCCCGGGTGCGGCCATGCTGATTTCGCCCGACGACATCGAGGCTAACGCTGGCCTGATCCGCTCGGCCGGCGTTTTCGTAACCCAGCTCGAGCAGCCGATCGAGGCGGCGATGCGGGCGCTGGAGATCGCGCGCGGGGCAGGGGTGACGACCATCCTCAACCCGGCGCCCGCGGCAAGCCTGCCCGAGCGCATCTACACGCTCTGCGACTATGTCACGCCCAACGAAACCGAGGCCGAGGAACTGACCGGCATCAAGGTGTCCTCCACCGACGACGCCCGCCGCGCCGCCGATCGTTTGCTTGGAAAAGGCGCCGGCGCCGTCATCGTGACGCTCGGCGAACAGGGCGCGCTGCTGCACACGGCCAGCCGCTCCGACCATGTCGGCGCGATCAAAGCCGGTCCCGTGGTCGAGACCACCGGCGCCGGCGACGCCTTCAATGGCGGCCTGGCCGCAGCACTTGCGAGAGGCGTGGACCCGCTGCAAGCGGTCCGCTTCGCCTGCGCCGTCGCCGGCATCTCGGTCACCCGGCCGGGCACGGCGCCGTCGATGCCGACGCTGCAAGAGGTCGAGGCATTGCTCGCCAGGGGTTGATCTCCCCCCTTAAGGGGGGAGATGGCCGGCAGGCCAGAGGGGATCGTCTCACGTCGAGCGCCAACCTCCACTGTCGCAAGAGAGAAGGCCGCCCCCAGTCGAACCGACCCCCCTCTGCCCTGCCGGGCATCTCCGCCTCAAGGGGGGAGATTGGCCTTCATCACTGATTTCGCCAACTACCAGCCTTGCAAAGAGGACGTTGTCCGCGAAGCTGCTAATCTCCCCCCTTGAGGGGGAGATGGCCGGCAGGCCAGAGGGGGGTCGTCTCACGTCGAGCGCCAACCTCCACTGTCGCAAGAGAGAAAGCCGCGCCCAGTCGAACCGACCCCCTCTGTCTGCCGGACATCTCCCCCTCAAGGGGGGAGATTGGCCGTCATCTCCGACCACGGTGACATATTAGCCACAGTGAATATGAATCGCCAAACCCGTCTTGCGTCTTTGGCATAGGTGTCCCGTAATGGGTCACTGGGTCTGGCGCCGCAATTGCACGGTCAGCGAAGCCGGGGGGCAATCTTGACCTGGCAATCGAGGGGGTATTGGGGGACCCGCCGCTTCGCAAATGAAGCGGCGGGCTCTTTCATGGCACCCATCACAAGCCGCCGTCGGTGTTTTGCAATGCTCGCGGAGGCGCTCTAGCCGCGAACGCCGGTCAATTCGCGGACCTCCGCCCGCAGTGCCTGCAATTCCGCCAGGATCATCGCCTGGTCGCTGTGCAGCGTCGCCCTGTCGGCCGATTCCACGGCTTCATGCTCGGCCTCCATCGCCGAAACGATCACGCCGATGAACAGGTTGAGCACGGTGAACGAGGTCGCGATGATGAACGGGATGAAGAACAGCCAGGCGGCCGGATAGACCGCCATGACCGGGCGCACCACGCCGTCCGACCAGCCCTCGAGGGTCATGACCTGGAAAAGCGTGAACAGCGACGCCGGTATGCCGCCGAACAGTTCGGGAAACGACGCGCCGTAGAGCTTCGTCGCCATCACCGCAAAGACGTAGAACACCAGCCCGAGCAACAGCATGATCGAGCCCATGCCGGGCAGGGCGGTGATGAAACCGGTGACGACACGGCGCAGCGAAGGAACGATGCTGATCAGGCGCAGCACCCGCAGGATCCGCAGCGCCCTCAGCACCGAGAGCGAGCCGGTCGTGGGGATCAGCGCGAAACCGACGACGAACAGGTCGAAGATGCGCCATGGATCGCGGAAGAAACGCGTCCGGTAGACGACCAGCCGGATCGCGAGTTCGAGCACGAAGACGCCGAGGATCGCGCGGTCGATGGCCGTTAGCAGCGGGCCAAAGGCAGCAATCGCGTCGGGCGAGGTTTCGAGGCCGAGCGTGACGGCGTTGATCAGGATCAGGACCATGATCGCGAGGTCGAAGCGGCGCGATTCGATGAGCGATTTCAGGGCATCCAAGGCTTCTTCTCCGTTAGAGCATCGGACCCGAAAGTGGGAACCGGGCCTGGGAAAATCCAATGCACAAACGCATATGGCCGGCTTGTGACGCACCGGATACAAAAAGTCGAAACTCCCAGGAAACTGGGAGTTGAAGCTTTTGTATTAGTAGCTCGGCACGGTGATACCTTTGATCGCGGAGCGAGGCGCCCCCCTCTGTCCTGCCGGACATCTCCCCCACAAGGGGGAGATTGGCAGCTTCGCGGGCAGCGCCCTTTTTGCAAGGTTGGTGGTTGGCGAAATCATTGATGACGGCCGACTCCCCCTCGTGGGGGAGATGTCCGGCAGGACAGAGGGGGCGCGAAGGATCCCTACAGAGCGGTCTTATTCTGGGCCGGGATCAACATGCAGCGATCATCAACCAACGCGCCAGGAACCATGCGGCGAGCAGCGGGTTTGGCTTGGATGCCGACACGTTCGGTCCACCCATTCTCCAAGGAGAACACGATGACATCAGCAAGCAAGACCACAGCAATTGCCGCGGCGTTGGCTATGCTGGCTTCGCCGGCGATATCCCAGACGAGCTCGCCTGCGCCCGCCGCACCTGCGCAGGGTTCACAGCCGTCGCCAGGCGGGCCAACCGAAGACTCCATGCGGCAAACGATGCGTGAGATGATGACCGAGATGCTGGAGGAGAGAATGCAGGAGCATCGCCGCCCGCGAGCAGAGCGGCGAGGTGACGACCGTTGGCATCGCGATTTCCGAAGGCATGACCGGCGCCATATGGGAGGCGGGATGATGCATGGCGCACGGATGCGAATGATGTTCGCCATAGTCGACGCCGACGGCGATGGTGCGCTGTCTCAAACCGAGGTTCAGGATTTTGTCGAGCGGATATTCAGCGCCGTCGACGAGGACGGCGACGACAGCATCGACAGGGAGGAAATTCGATCCTTCTTTCACGGAGGCGCCGACGGAACGGGCGAATAAATCACTGCAAATCTTGCGCGTTCCAGGACGAGAATTCGGGAAAGGGAATTCGGAAATGGCTGGTCTCGTTGGCAAGTTTGCCGGGAAAGCCCCGGCGCCTCGCAAGGGCATGGCTAGTCCCAGACTGAGTGAGAAAGCCTTCAAGGCGAGGTACAAGCAGCAATTCGTCGACCCGGCGTTCGAACCGCTCGCCCAGTCGATTGAGCAAATCGCTTCGATCGCCTGGCAGGCTTATGCGGATTCCCGCAAGAGCCCGATCACGAGGAAAGCCGGACCTGCGTTCAGCGACCCCGACTACGATCTGTCCGTCGATTGGATTGCGGCGCACGAAGCCGTGCTGCAGGCGCAGCGTCGGTACGAGGATCTAACGGTGCCGCCGCGTCTGTTGATCATCAACGGATCGTCGCGCAGCGAGCACACCTGTCCCGGCGAGATGTCGAAGAGTTTCCGGCTCGCCGAAATCGCCCGTGAGACCATCGACAAGGAAACGAAACTTGCAGTCGAAATTCTCGATCTGTCGCGGCTTGCTTCCGAATACGGGAGGAACATCCATCCGTGCAAGGCGTGCTTTTCGACGGCCGCCCCGCTCTGCCATTGGCCCTGTTCCTGCTATCCCAACCATTCGCTTGGGCAAGTTCAGGACTGGATGAACGAAATCTACCCGATGTGGGTCGCCGCCCATGGCGTCATGATCATCTCGCCGGTGAATTGGTATCAGGTTTCCTCGCCTGTCAAACTGATGATGGACAGGCTTGTCTGCGCTGACGGTGGCAATCCAGACCCCTCGCTGACACAAGGCAAGGATGCGGCAAAGGCAAAGCAGGTAGAACTGGCCGGGTGGGACTATCCGCGTCATCTGGCAGGCAGGCTGTTTTCTGTGATCGTGCACGGCGATGTCGAAGGTGCGGAGAATGTGCGGCATTCCATCGCCGACTGGCTGCGCTTCATGAAGTTGTCGCCGGCCGGCCCCAGCGCCGAGCTCGACCGCTACATCGGTTACTGGAAGCCGTACGCTACAAGCCATGATGAACTCGACGCCGACGAGACAATCCAGGAAGAAGTTCGCAACGCCGCCCGCTCGCTCGCCGAAGCCGTCATCGAACGTCGGGCGGGCCGTTTCCGTCAGATTGGCATCGGCCTGGAAGACCCGAGGCAAAAATAGGCGACCCCGATCAGCGAAGCACGGGGGCCGGAATTCTGCACGGAAACCGCGCCCGAGCTTGGTCGGCGAACGTGCAAGCATCAGCTCGCGGAGCGTTGAGCGAGCACCGCGCCGAGCTGGATCTGCAGATCGGCCTGCTCAACGAGCATGAGACCACGCGACTGATCGAAACCGCCCTGACGGAGCGTTTGAAGGTACCAACGCCGGCAGATGATGAAACCGCCTCAGCTAGCTCAGAACGTCGATCCGCAAGCGGTGATGAGCCAGATCGAACAGGTCTCTGAAAATCAGGCCAAGCGTTGAAATTTATCGGGCGCCAAGGTCGACCCGAATATCTGAATTGCCGGTCCGGCATTCAGAGTTTTTTACATTTCCAATCAGCTAAGTGATTGAAAATGGCGCGAGTGACGGGGCTCGAACCCGCGACCTCCGGCGTGACAGGCCGGCACTCTAACCAACTGAGCTACACCCGCGCAAGACGAGCACGGTCAGCCGTGTTCGTCGTTGGGGCGGTGGATAAGGCGTAAGCCACCGGGTGTCAAGCGGAGCGCGACAGCATAACAGCAAACAGCAGAAGGTTTTTTGACAAGCCGGATTTTGCCGCCGAAAACGACCAGCGGCGAGGGCGTTGTCCGCTCATTTGGCCTTGCGAACCCCGTCCTAACTGCTTAAAGGTCCGCCCCGGAGCGGGCGATTAGCTCAGTTGGTAGAGCGCTTCGTTTACACCGAAGATGTCGGCGGTTCGAGCCCGTCATCGCCCACCATATAAATCACTGAATTTAAACATTATTACCCCTGCCTCATTTGCCTGTCATCCGTCGGATTGCCTCGCTAGCAACAAACTAGCAACTTGAAGCGGCAACCATAAGGCCGATAGCAGGCCGATAAGTCCGGCAGTTGCGGCCAGGAATCTCTGCTCATCGGATGGCCCTCCCATAAACAGAGCCTGCTGCCATCGAATCTCCGGGGAGGCCCCCTGTGATAACCGGGAGGTCAGTCACCGGTCTTGCCAACTGCTGGTTTCACAGCCTTGATCGGGCTTCAGGTTCCGCACCTTTGGTGGCCTTCGGGGAGCGCGCGAGTTTGACTCAGCAATAGGTCCTTGGCTTGGAAAACGGGAAACGGCGCCCAAATGTAAAGATGCGTTGGCTTTACCCCTTGGACCCAGGGTGAGCGACCTGGAGCTCGGCAAACCCGACGGTCAGTTCAACAGGAGATCCGGAGGTCATATCGTCACAAGAGGCGCTCCGTAGGCGCCTTTTCGGCTTGAAAATAGGACTAAATACCTATAATCTGGAGTTGTCCCCATCCCTGGAGCGCAACCCAAATGTCCGGTCGTCAAGCGAAGGTCGTCACCGATTCAATGTTGCGCAAAATGCTGGCGCATACGCGCAAATCTTCCCGTCCGATGCGGGATAGGGTGATCATCCTGCTCTCCTGTAAGGCTGGCTTGAGAGCCTGCGAAATTGCCGGGTTGGAGTGGTCCATGCTCCTCGATCCAAAGGGGAGGATTGGGAACCTGGTCGTGATCGAGGATCGTATCGCGAAACGTCAATCCGGACGACGAATTCCTCTGCATCCCAGTCTCAAAGGCGCATTGTCTATGTTGAGAGAAGACGAGGGCGGCGATGGCCCCGTGGTCCGTTCCAAACGCGGTGGGGCAATGAAGCCCAACAGCATCGTCAATTGGTTTGTCGAGCTCTACCGAGAGCTAGACTTCGAGGGGTGTTCGTCCCATTTGGGACGCCGGACATTCATAACAACGGCAGCGCGATCCGCGGACCGCGCGGGAGGTTGCCTTCGCGACGTCCAGCTTCTCGCCGGTCATCGATCGCTGTCGATGACACAGACTTACATCGACGGCGACACCGATGCCCAACGCCGTATTGTTTCCATGATCTGAGATATCGACGATGTCTGACCGAGACGACGATGTCCGTAGACCGATTTCGCGCGCGCGGATTTTTGAGGATGCCGGTCGCCGAGAAGATCCCGGCGCTTTTTCAATCAAGGAGATTTGGATAGCCTTTGTGGGATCTATTGCGTCATGAACGCCGTCCGATTTCTCTACCCGGAGTTGGGACGTCAGAGGTCGATTGGCCTTTTCCAAGTCCTGTCAGAAAGTCTGACGACAAACCGGGTGACGGCCCATGAGACTGTCGGACTGGGTATCGAAATTCCGACTGTCCATGCCCTCGTCGAGGCTGCCTGCAACTACCTCCGGGAGGTACTCGAGACGTCAATCATCGCTACGACATTGACGTCGAAAATCCGTCGGTTCGACGATCTGTGGGCCGCGTTGGGTGAGGGCCTGGGCGACAATCAGGTCGCCATCATCGGTCTCTCTGGTCGCCACGATCATTGGACGGTTGCCTATCGAATGACCGCGAGAACGATCCAGTTGTTTGACTCCGGCTCGATGAAAGTTTTGCAGCGGGCGCGGTGCTCGCTCCGCGATCCGAGAGTTCCTTACCAGATTGATCCGGACGAGATCATTCTCATTCGAAGGGGAGGAGGCGTTGACAGTAAAATCTAGTAGAATTTCGGGTGATCGTTCCTTCAGTGTGAAATGTCACTTTTACACTGAGACCAGATCACCGAGAGACGGACACAATTCTAGTAGAACGGATTTTTTTCGGTGACCCTGGAGGAATATTTCTACTACCGGAAGAAGGTCACGGAACTCGATCCGGACGCAATGAACAAAGTCGAGACGAAATCCCCTCCGACCGATGCAACCGATTTTGCCCTAAGAGTCTCGTACGTCATCCTCAATAGCGGAATGAAGTGGGCGGTTGCCAAAGACATTTGGACCCGGATGAAACCATCGTTGATCGAGGCGGGACAGGTGTGAGACACGTTTGGTCATCCAGGAAAGAAGAAATCCATCAACAAGGTTATGTCAAACCGATCGGAATACTTTGAGGATTTCAATGCGGCTTGGCAGCGATGTCCTGAGGAAGTTATCGAGTTTTGCGAAACTCTTCCCTATATCGGCGGCATTACGAAATATCATTTGGCGAAAACCTCGGCGTTGACGTGGCCAAACCCGATGTCTGGTTAGAAAGAGTTGCGAGCCAATCGGGCGAGACGGTCCAGGAGCTATGCGGACGACTGTCGAGACAATCGGGAGACAGTGTCTCGACCGTTGATTACGTGATTTGGAAGACGTGTCAGCAAGGATGGTGGCGTCCGGGAGCGTTCCCGGCTGGCGAGCCCTCGCCTGAATTGCCTGCGTCTGACGCGGGCTAACCACTCCAACCTAACAAGAACGCGAATGCAGGAACTGACCGGCAATGGCGCCGGCCAGAAAAGGACCAACCGTGTCCAGAAAGGGAAAGACCATGACGAACCAGAAACGAGAAACGCTCTTTGGGGAATCCACTGACATCAGCCGGGCGCTCGACGAGACCGTCCTCGAGACCAGGCTACTCAACGACGACCTGAGAGTCCGGCGCCTTGGCGGGACCATCGTCATCACCACCGGGATAACGTCCCTCGGTCCCTCGGCGATCAGGGATATCATCTCGGCCATCACCGCGTTCGATAGTTTCACTCGCGAGAAAGATCCCTATGGCGAGCACGATTGCGCGGTCATGACGGTCAGCGGGATCAAAATCATCTGGAAGATCGACTACTACGACCTAAGCCGCCGGTACCATTCGCCCGACCCGTCCAACCGAAACGTCACGTCGCGGGTGATGACGATCATGCGGGCCGACGAGTACTGACGCGCCCTCGCTGCCACTATCATCATGCGCAGGGATGACCAGCCTCTCTGGCGATTGCAGAACCATTTTGGGGCGTCAGCTCGACCTTCAAAGCTGACGCCCATGCCGTTGGCCTTTATGATCTCCACCCATGCTTCCATGGTAACAACATTTGTCGACGGCAAATTGGACGCCAGTGATTGGAACGTCGCGCCCTTTCCAAGTCACGGCGCCTCATCGGCGGGCGAGATCGGCGAACGCGCCAGATCGTCATGGCTCGGGGCGAGCCGCGTCGCATCGGATAGGTCAAGCGCGAACGGCAGCTTCTCGAGCAGTCTCAGACCGGCTCCCAGATCATGGAGATTTTCGGGGCTTTGATCCGGTGGATCAGTAGTAGTAGTAATTTGGAAAAACTGCGACGGCAATCGCGCTCGACTGCCAAAGCGTGCGCGGATGTAATCGTGGTCAGCGATCTCCAGAAGGAGCGAAGGGCAAACCTGTCTAGCTCCAATTCCAGATCTAATGTTTTTGTTGGTGACTGTGGCATTCAGCAAAGACCTCTCAGGCACCTCAAAATGTCACTCGAGCGACGATCTTTGCGGGCTTTGCCCGAGGAACTGCAGGCACAATCGCCGCCTCGGGAAGCTGGAAGGTTCTCAAGTTCCGCGCCTTACTAGTCGAGCCAGGGATAGCGGCCTCCGCAGCCGCGATGTCCTCCGCGCTAACCTGCAGCAACTTACATGCCCCTTTCTCACCCCAAAGGTTCTTGGCAACCACGCTTCCGACGGCAGCTGTTATGGCGCTTGGCGCCACGTCGTTGGGAGCCACTTGTTTAGCGTTGATCAACGCTTTGATGGCTTCGCCAAGAATTTCGGCTGAGTCGTCGAATTCGACTCCGCGAACCTGATCGAACCGCTTCTCGGTGCTGCCGTCCACTATGCAGTGATGAGCAATGAAGACCCAATCATGGATCATGTAAGCTGGCGCGTAGCCCCAAGGCGACAGCCCCTTGAAGACTTGCGCAATCTTTGGGATCGAGCCGCCATCTGTGTACATCAGGCCCGGTTGGATTGTGCTCCCCGGAGAGGATGGGTCTGCTCGATGGAAGATCAATGGATCTCTTGGGTCTGGCACGAACAGGAAATTCCCGTCGCCGGAATTGTTCCCCTCACCGACCCACATAACGAAGAGGCTTCCTGACAGTTGGCCTGAAGGGAGCTTTCGATAGTCGATTGAGCTGCATCCAACGATTAGAAAAACGATCGCAGATCCCAAGGCGTACGCACCTGCTCGCACCACGTTCAGCATCCCGAAATGCCCATCTGTTTAGGGGCAAATACTGGGGCAAATCTGGCGTGTGAGTCTAGAAATTTGTTTTAGTAGACCTGGATTTAACCGTTAGCAATCTCAATCATTCTCGCGCCGCCTCTTCTCCATCTGCGCGCCGAGGCGAAGCTCATGAGGAAATAAATCAGCCCGGCGATTGGGAGCACGAGGAGTGGCTCCTGGATGCGGGGTGACGGTGATCTGCGAAGAGCGCAGCAGCTCCACGAGGCCGCTCCACAGCACCAGCGCGGTGTCCTTCATGAAGCCGATATTGATCCGCGTTCTGCTCTGACCAGGCACAGCGCTCGACGATAATGCATTGCCCCGAAACTTGGGAAGCCCTTGTGTTACAAGCCGGTACGTCTCGCCGCATGTATGCGGCACAGACTGAAAAACTCGCACTAAAGATGTGGGATACGCCGCAACATGAGGCCATCTGGTGAATCGATAGGAATGATGACGACATTCACAGGATCGAGTGCGACCGGCGTGGCCACTTGGTGTTGTTCGGGTGCGATCATTGCAGTTGAGCCGGAGGTGCTTTTTCTAACCAATTTTCATTGCGGCGGCCGGCCGAATTGGGCTGATCAAAACTTTTGGGAAGGAGATATCTGCGAAAACACCATAGTCGATATGTCGTGGGATGGCGACAGCGTTAGCATGGAGTATGCGTGCAAACGGGTCGTGGAGCGTAATCCGTCGATGGATATGGCAGTTATAGAAATTGTCCCCATGACCAGCGGACGCTCTCCCGCGTTTCCGGTAAAGTTAAGAACCGATCCGGTCGCTCAGGGAGAGCGGCTGCGAATGATTCACCATCCGCAATGTCTGCCTAAACAGATCAGTCAAGGATGCTCCGTTGGTACAACCTTGCCCAATTGAAAAGACGGGAGCATCAATACTGACTTCGCGCACAGATGTGACAGCGAGGGTGGCAGCTCCGGAGCACCGATATATGATAGCGACGGAAACATGGTTGGCCTCCACCATCTTGGGTTCAAATTACGCGATGACGGCGAATGTGATGAGTTGAATAAGGCTGTCACGGCGTCTTCCATTGCTCCGTTGCTGCAAGCTCTACCCGGTGTATCGATTGCCGGGAACTGAACAAAGCTGAACAATTGAAACAGCGATCTATCCTAGGAAGCCTCAGAACGAGATCGGTAGCGGCGATTGAGTGGCAACGCGGCCATCGATGATCGGAAACATAGCGGCTCGTGTCGGGCACTGCGCCGGTGCTGCGTCGGCCTTGGCCACAAGTCCGGCTAGCCCTGTCACCGCCTCAATCGTTTCGGGAATCTTGGTGTCGGTCTTCTGTCCGAGATTTGTAATGATGCCATCGGCCGTCATCGTCACCGATAGATCTGCGCTACCATACCCGGAATTCAGCTTTAACCCACGCTTCCGTCCGGGAATCGATACCACCCGGGCAACCTTTTCACATTTCGAATCTTGCTGGATCAATAGGTATGGCACTGGCTCATAGTAAGTAAGCGCGTCGTGAGATGGTTCTCCCTGAAATTGTATTCTCGCACACCCACCTGCTACGAATAAGCTCGAAATAACCGCAATCCGAACATACATCATCTTTGTCCCCCGTCGCACGTTGTCTATGCCATCCTACAGCAGTCCAGCACTCGCTAGCATGGCTTCCAGCATTAAGAGGCGGCTCTGCATCAGATCCAGACTTTGCTGCCGGTGCTCCGCACGGTTACTAAGCCAAAATGACCGGCACAAAGCGGCGAAACAAGTTGCCTCGCGCCTGGCTACCGTTGGCTGATTCTCTTTGTTATCTTAGAGCCGGAGGTCTTTGGATAGCGATAAATTGCAAACTAACACGGTTCAAGAGCCATAGCCTACATTAAAGTTTAAGTCAGCCTGTTAAAACATACCGGAAGAGAGACGAGTATATATGTATTGCTGCTTGCGCGCCGCATGCGCTGTGTTATTATCCACAAGCACTTTCAAATTTCTCCGTAGAGGCGGCTCCTAAGAATTTCGGAAGGGTGGTGAGGTGATGCTGAACGTACGCATACTCGCCGCGACCGGCTTGTCGGTGGCATTTCCTTTGGTACAAAGTCAGGCGCAGGACAGCACTTTCTCGGTTGTCGCGATCGACCGCAACGCACCGGAAGTCAGAGAGCTCGAGAACGTCGAGCGCGCGTTGAATCTTCGCGACTTTGCGCAGCGGAATGCGTCAGCGTCATTCGACACGCTTAGCGCAAACAGCATTGTCAGGGACGCCGCTGAGGAGCTTAATCGCAGCGAGTCCGCTGTGATATTGGGTCTGCAGCGAATGAGTTCCGCGGACCAGAGGGAACGGCGGTTTTTCGCGGTCATTGACGTACCGAAGATTGCCCGCGAGGCAATTGAAGACCCTAACGCGGAGCCAGCGCTTAAAGATCTGGCGCCCGTCATCCCTGAACTCGACAGCAACCTGCTGCGTGTGAATGACAGTACCACCTTCTCGCCTCCAGAGCAGGGATGGTTCTCGACAAACTATCCGGATGTAAGCGCCAATCTTCGCTGCGACTGGATCTATAATGTAGAGCTTGAGCAAATTTTTAGAGACGCTGACCGCAAGACGAAGGAAGTTGAGCTCGAAGCTTCCCACCGTCAAAACACGATCGGAAGGGATTCTGCTCAACGAAGCCTCAGTCCGGCTGATACCGCTCAGGCAGGCGTGGAGGAAGCCGAGGGAGATGAGGGGATAGAGCGGCAGTTCCTGATTGCCGGGCGACCGTGCACGCTCACCTACATGTGCGGTGGCGCTAATGTTCCTTGCTCGCAAATAGTTGCCGACAAGCTCGTGGAGAATGTCGTCCTCATCTCCGTTGGAATAGACTGATGGGCCTTCCTCGCAAGTCTCAAGTCACTGCTCTCTCCATTATTCTCACTGGCATAGCGTTCGCGCCGGCGTTGTCGATGGAGGTTACTGACCTGGAACGGTCGCCAGCATTATTCTCCTATTATGCGTTGGGCCACCTCGTGCCGACCGAAGGCGGCACGGGACCAAACGTCAATCCTCGCTTTGTCGCAAATCCAAACATACGGCTGCCGATGGACATCGATCCGGCAGACGGCGAGCACATGTACTGCAATTCGCAGATTTTTGGTTATGGCGGAAATGGATGGAACGGGCAGCACAGGCTGCCAGGTACCAGCAGCAATGACATCAAGAACTATCACTTCCCCTGGACGACGAACATCTGCGAGATCCGCGGTCACAAGGATGCACCGTCGGTGTGCCCGACAAAAAATATCCACCAGGGCCAAGACTGCCGTCCGCCAAAACCGCAGGCCCGCACCTATGCCGGCGTCGCACTCGAAAAAGGACGGTCGCACTTCCAGGGCGGAAAATCGAACGTCGTTCAATTCACTGGCGAAAGCGGGATCATTTGGAATTACCTCCACATGGAGGATATCCTACCCAACGGCGACAAGGCGAAAGGCGCTCAGCTCGGAAAGGTTTCGAACTATTTTGAAGCAAGCGGCTCGCTCCATGCCACGTCAATACATCTGCATCTCGAGGCAAAGGTGGCTATCCCCACTGGCTACCGCCATGTCGATCCCCTACCGTCGCTTATCGTCGCTTATCAGCGAGCGCTTGGAAATACGTTCGTTGTCGACGGCAACGGAATGCTTCAGTTCGATCCACGTTTTGAAATTCAGCCCGGCGCGGGCAGCGTTGGTCAGACCGGTCCAATCGCGAGCACGTCTTGCGCTGGAGATGTTGAGCCATCGATCGGCACTGAAGCGACCAATTCTTTCACGTCGCTGTGGTGCCACAACGGGTCGATAGTGGGCCTCGTAAAGGACGGAAGCGGCAGAAAGTTTGTCTACTACAAGCCGCGCCCCGGGCTGGCGGATGTTGTGCGCGAGAACCCGGTGCTATTTGAAGGGGTGTCCGACAATACTTCCTACATCGGTCGCGCGCGGCACTACAGCAGCCGATGCGGCGATCAGCTCTTTGACGCACAGGGACCTGTCGCGCCGAGCTTTCAGTTCGTTAGGGTTTCCGGAACGCGAAAGGTTTTCTCGCATACTAACAATCCGGACGGAACTCCGAACTGTACACCCGAATTTGTGGAAGAAAGCCTCGAGTTTTCCTACGTCAGGGAGTACGCGCCGGGAACGGCTGGCGGCATTCAGCCTCCGCCAAGCGACAGTGCAAGCGCGCAGCCGAGCCAGTTCGGCGCTAGTTGCAGCCAGACAGTACTAGCGCCGATGCCTCGAAGCGTCGCCGGGCAAACTTTCGACAACTACTGGTTCCACAACTGTTCGATCGTCGGTCTGCGAAAGTCGGCCGCTGGCGACAGAACAATGGTGTACGTACGGCCGCGAGTGGACCTTGCTGAGGCGGTGGCTCGTGAATCTGTGCTATTCAGGGGAAAGGCTGTTTCTTCAAAATATCAAGGCGAGGCCATCCAGTACAACAAACAATGCGGAGACCGATTTTTCCCGGCGACAGGACCTATTGCCGAGAGTGCACTGTCTGTTGACGTTTCGGGCAAACGCCCGCGCTTCGAAGTTGCGAATGCGGTTTGTACTACAATGGAGCCGGTCGAGACCTGCTTGAGGTTCTCCTATGCGGGCGAGACGCTTGCGGCGGCGCTTGCAAGCCCGCTCGATGGCCAAAACTGCACACCCGGGGATGGCGGTGCGCCTGCCCAGGGGGATGGTACTCTCAACCTATCACTCGAATGCCGCCCTAAATCTGTCTGCTCGAATAATTTTGCCGCGCTAACTCCAAAAGCTGAACCAGCTGACTATGTCGTAAAGGGTTATGGCTATCTGCCAGGATGGCCCGGCTATCAGGTCAACGACGCATTTCGCGACAGCAACGGACTCGTAATCCCAGGATTTACTTCGCGCGTCTCAGGTTCCGGTATCTGGTGGTACTGGATGCGCAAGCGTGCGGGATTCGCAGCTAGCGGCAATGCTAGCTTTCGTGAGCTTGCGAAGTTGTATGCTGGCATCAATGATGATGATGCCCCGCAGGTGCGCACATACGCGGAAGCCTACGAGACGCACTCGATTCATTATTTCGGCAGGCGGGTCGGTATCGACGAGCAGATTCCTTTGTCAGACGCTGATTCGCGGTGGTTTCTGGCCCAGACAATGTTTCATCACGAAGCGGGCCGCAATGTTGTCGAGGTCTCGCGAGCAGTCTTCGACCGTGGAATTGGGCTGGCTGAACCGATTATCAACGGTTCAAACTAAACCGGCTGCCTCCGCGTTTGGCGCCTGGTTTATCTGCACCCAGCGCATAATGCCGGCAACCGATGCTGCTGGCTGCTTGCGGCTTAGCGACGGCGGTGATCGCCATCGGATCGCAGGCTTTGTTGGGAGGGGTGCCATGATTTCACGCCGCCATTTGTTAATGTCAGGAGCTGCTGCAGGAGTTTTTGCTCCCGCTATCATGCTCAGTCGTGTTGCATGGTCAGCGCCGGCTCGCGTCCGGCGAAATGCATCGACGATGGCGGTGACCGATCCATTCTTTTCCGACTATGCTCAAGCTGTCGAAGCCTTGCATCAACTGCCCGCTGCTGATCCAAGGAGCTGGCGCAATCAAGCATTAATCCATATCCGCCATTGCACCCATGGCACTGCGGATTTTGTCCACTGGCATCGCTGGTATCTCTCCTTCTTCGAAAAAATCTGCGGCGAGATGATTGGCAAGCCAGATTTTGCGCTCGCTTACTGGGACTGGCAGGAAAACAATAGCAAGGTGCCAGACCCGTTCTTTGATGGATCTAAGCTGGACGCGGTTCATTGGAACGATGAATCGAATGTGCAGGACGATAATTGGGGGCCGGATGCTGTCGCAACGGTCGGAGCCCGCGGGGTCGCAAAGGGCCAGACGATTGTGTCCATACCGCAGTTCGCCAATTCATTTCGCAAACCCACGCTTGACAGCATTCGAGCTCAGACCTCTTTCGATGTATTCAGGCGCTTGCTCGAACGGCAGCCACACAACAATGCTCATGTGGCCGTCGGTTCGAACAGTGGTGCGAACGGGCATATGGGCGATGGCGTTTCCTCGCTGGACCCGATCTTCTGGCTCCATCATTGCAACATTGACCGCTTTTGGGCTGAATGGCAGGCCGCAGGGAATGCCTCAGCCGATCCCGGCAATTCGTATGGCAATAACTTTGTCGATGTAGCCGGCAACCCGGTGTCCGATGTGACATCGACCGGTGCATTGTCGGTAAATTCCTTCGATTACACCTATGACACGCTTGAGCCCGCGGTGATCGCAGGAAATGCAGATAGGCTGGAACTCGAGACCTTCGATAGTGGCGACAACTCACTATTCAACAATTTGGATTTGACCGTTCCCGCGGCTATCGGAGAAAGCTCCGTTGAAGGTGCCGCGGAGCTGAACGTTGAAAAATCGGTTGCCGTCGAGGTGCCTAATCTTATTAAGACACTTTCGGATGTGCGTGTCTTCCAGGCACCTGATGCGTTCGGGATGCCGCTGAAGGCACTGGAGCAGCGGCGTATCCTAGCGCGTATTGAGGGAGTAAAACCTCCTCATAACCGCAAGATCGTTGTTGGTGTATTTGTCAACTGTCCGTATCTGTCGCCAGACACCCCTTCTTATGATCCCCATTGCGCGGGGGTCTTTTCCTTTTTCGGTCTGGGCGGGGCTCACGCCGGCCATGGCAACAACGGCGATGTTTACATTGACCTATCAGATACAATGCATTCGCTCGCTGGGCAGGGACGAGTTGCGGTGGATAGCATTAAGGTGCAGTTGATGGCTGTCCCAGTGGCAGAGGACGTCCCGGACAACACGAGCGTGTCGTTTAGCAAAGTCACGGTTCTGTCAGCCTGACGCAATTCTGGCGGGATCATTTTCACTACTACGTCGTTTGAGGCGTTTAAGTAGGCAATGATGGAGCGGCGAATGAGGTCCTTCCTGCGTTCCGCTGCCATGCTTGCCTTTGTCGGCGGTAGCACACTGACTGGGACTCGGGCCGAAAGCGTCGGCAGCGCAATGATCAAGGATCCGCCTTATTGCCGTTCAGCCGTGGAAAATATTCAGCTGACCGCTCCGAATGTAGTCACGGGCCGTGCCGCCTTCGTCTATTCGCTGGCGGCCCAGGTTGCCAAAACGCTGGAGCAACCGGTTATCACCGTGAAGATTACCCTTCGCCCCTTGCGTGTTAACCCTGAGGAGAAACTGATTGTTCAAGCGGAGCTGACTGATCGTCAGTTCTCAGCTGCTGGCGCTAATGCTGATGATATGCCGGCAGATGCGGCAGGATCCGCGTTTTTCGAACCTTTACGCCCTGGTGAGAAAGCCGACATCTACCTTTCAGTTCCAAATAGGCTGAACCATGGGGCGATCGCATCTTCCCTTATCATTGCTGTAACCAGGGCGGATGGTTCTGCCACTCCAATTGACTCGGCGATTGAGATTCTGGGTGTCGAGTTGCTTTAGAGTGGTCTTGGCTATCCGGCGAAGACCTAGCTCGCATGTTGGAGGTTGAAAATATTGGGGGCCAACTTTTTTATTGCTTATTGAGGTATGTTGATAGATATTTGGAGGTACTGACTATTTTTTATATTAAACAAGGCGTGTAGTAGAAACGGTTTGCTCCCTTCCAAATATCTGCCTCTTGCTTCGTTATCGCTTTTTTCGAGGTGCCAAGGCACGAGTAGGATGCAAAGGAGAACTAAGATGAAGCTTCGCACTTTAGGAACCCTGATTGCCTTGTGCTGTCCGTTAGCAGAAGCAATGGCCCAGGAAGGCATAATAAGTGCCATGACAGCAGGAGACTTGTCTCCAGCACAATCTGAAGCTCTGACAAAATTGCAAAGCCTACCTACCACACAAGATTTGCGGGTTGTCAGTGTCGACGTCGCCAAGCTTCGTGCGGCCGACAGTTTCACGATACCATTGCCTGGCCGGGCACCAGTTGAAGTGGCGGCCGATGTTAAGGTCAATCAGACTAACAGCGAATTTTCGTTTTCGGGAGACACCGAGTCGCTCGAAACAACCGGGCTCGGCACAGTTGGCCAGTCAACGTTTGCCGTGAATGGGGATTCCATCACAGGCTCAATCCAAACCGAAACCGGTCTTTACCGGATTCGGCCGCTTGGTGGATCCGCCCACGTGCTCTTCAAGGTGGGGGCGTTTCCAGCCGAGCACCCCGAATCGTATCAGCAGGGCGGCGAATTCCAAGATATTCCTCCATTGCAGCAGAATTCGATCGGAGATACGTCAGTCACTGATATAAGAATACTTGTAGTTTACACCCCGAAAGTGGTTGAAAACGTAACGGACGTGGTTGGATTGGTGAAGCTAGCATTCTTGGAAATTAATGCATCCTATAAGGATTCCGGCGTTTTTATAAGTGCTGTTCAGGCAACGGCGGAACCTATACTAACAGATCATCAAGAGACAGGTTCCTTTGATAATGATTTAGCTGCGTTGGTATCAAGTACCGATGGCAAAATGGATGAGATACACGCGTTGAGAGATAGCAGCGCAGCTGACATTGTTGTACTGGTTGTTAATAACAATTCGTACTGTGGATTGGCTGATAGAATCCTAGCTCAAAAGGACTCTGCCTTTGCGCTAGTTTATCATGACTGCGCAACAGGCTACTATTCCTTTGCGCATGAGATTGGGCATTTGCAAGGAGCTAGACACAACCCAGAGGCTGATCCTTCGTCAAGTCCCTTCGCATATGGTCACGGCTACATGGATCCCGCTAACCGCCGCCGTACTATTATGTCGTATGACTGCCCAGGCGGATGCACTCGCATGCCGCAGTGGGCGAGGCCCGCGGAATGGGGGACAGCAGAACTGCACCACGATGCCAGGACACTGAATGAGACGCGCGGGCACATCTCTCAGTTCCGCTAGCCGGCGGAAGCTTTTGAGGATGCTTGGCCACAACAGCAACGGAGGCAATCAGTGCGCCTGAGTTGTCTAGTTGTATTGACCGTCCTATCCCCGACTGTCTCCTGGTCAGACATTGTCCAATCTCCCGAAACTTGGACAGTAGCGCCGGATTTTGAAAAAAATGCCGAAGCGCGAGAGGCATTGAGCGGTGCCGCTTGCGCCACGGGTACAGGTCATTGCTTTGCGATAAACGACGAGAAGAAGTACGCCCAGTTCTTCGATATTAGCGGGAGAAACATCACGCCTCGAGAAGTGATAAGGTTGATACCCGATGAAGTTGACGGCGTTGAGATGGATGAGATCGATGCAGAGGGGGTAGCGTACGCGCCCGCTGACGCGTCTGGCGAAGCATCATACTTTTATGTCATGGGTTCCCACGGCCTCTCGAGAACCGGGGCGTTGCAGCCGTCGCGATTCTTCCTGCTGCGCATCCCCGTCGATCCAGCCACAGGACGTCCGCCGTTTGCGTTTGGCGATAGCATCCCGGCGCCAGAGATATCCAGGACCACTCAATTGCGTGACGCCATCAAGAGTGCGACTGAGGTGGGTGCCCACGCAGAGCAGAGGCTGGATCGCAATGGGGTGACGGTTGAGGGTATAGCGGTGAGCGGCGGCGACGTGCTGTTTGGGCTGCGCAGTCCCTGCGTCTTGACGACCGCTTTTGTCATGCGGGTTCCAGTGAATGGCCTGTTCCAAGATGCGGTGCCAGTCGCGACAACCAGTAAGCTGGCGCTTGGCGACAATGTCGGGATTCGTGATCTCGCCAAAGTCGCAGACGGAGTGCTCATCCTTTCGGGCCGAAGTGACGATGAGCGCGGCGACCAACAATTCACCTGCGGAGAGCCAAGAACCCCGCCGTCGCCTCAACCATCGGTCTGGTATTGGAGTGGAAAGGACGGAGATGGGGCAAAATTACTTGGAAGACTTCCCGGCGTCGCATCCGCTGGCAGCGCGGAAACACTGCTCGTGCTTGAAGAATCTGAAAAAACCTATCGCGTGCTCGTGTTGTTCGATGGAGTAGAGAACGGCATGCCGCTGGAGTTCGTCATCGATAAATAGTTGGCGCAGATGAAGTGCTGACGGCACTCGGATTCTCGTTTAGGGCCTGTTGCGAGGTTGTGCATGATGCGCTTGCAAGCGCCAAAACCATCGCAGCCGAAACTGCGGCACGTCGACCGGTCCCCATACTCCCCCACACCCCAAACTTCCCTATCCGGCAAATGCTCAATGGACGATGGTCGCTCACTAACACAGCGTTTCGCACGCCACTCCATCGCCATCGCGATCCATCTTCCGGCGTGGAAGGAATTTCTGATCGGCTGGCGCACCGCGGCTTCGCCTACGCCAGGCGAAATTCTCCAAGCTGGGCGTCGAATTCATGATGGAGCTCAGCAAGAACGGAGATCCGGCTCGCTAGATCGCTACTCGAGACAGATCGTCACGTCGCAGGCGGTCGTTGATTGCCAGGTCACGCCCGACATCCGGCGTCCTTGGAGCTATGTTGCCGTTCGATAAATTGGGAAAAGGTGTACCGAACTGTTGCGCCGAGATTAGATCTTCCAAAGATAAGTCCTTGTATTCACCTATAAATAAGGCCCATTTTATCGGGCTCTGTTCTCTTTATACGTCGTCGAGCGGCAATCGCCATCAAAAAGATAGTTGACAATCAAGTACACTTTAGGCACTCTATTCGACGGCTTCTAAGACGCATCCCTATAATAACGCTGCCTTGGGGCGAGGGTTATTTGTCGTTTGACCAGGAGATAGGGATAGTCAAAGGTACAGCGACTTGCTGCCTAACAGACCGAGGGCGTCGTGTCATTCCGTGTGCTCATGGCTGCAGATGTTACTGTTTCACCAGCTTTGTGTTTTTGCTTGCCCATTGTAGCCTTATTGACGGCAGTTTCGCTTCAAATTTTGTCGTTCGAGCGGCAGAACGCGGACGAAGTCATGCCTCAAGAGAAATTTCAGGGATCGAGTTTTTCGGTCTACGCGCTGTCTCGGGGGAGCGGAGTGCCTGATACTTCCTCTTCGGCGCTTGAGCGCATCCGCGGCATCATCGAGCGTATGCAACGTGATGACAACATCCTTGTTCGCATCGTGGAGGAGCGCATCGGGCTCGAAGGTGAAAGACGGCTATGCGTAGAATTTGCCGACGAAGATGCCGCAAAGGTGGCGTGGCAAAATGCATCAACGATAGTGGCTGGCGTCGACCTGGTGTCACTCAAGGCCGAGTCGTGCCCTCGCTGAGATAGCCCAAGATCACATGAGAACGGCGCCTGGAGGAGGCAAGACAATGAACCACCGCAAAATGGCAATCGGAGCCGCACTCGCGAGCTTCATCCTGACATTTCCGAGTGCGGCGCAAGAGCCCACGCCCGAGGAAGCGAGGAAAAAGCTAGGGGAACTAGCGGAAACCAAGCGGGTCGAAAGCGCGCCGATGACCTTCGAGCAGTTCAAGGCTTCCGTATACAAGGAGCCCTTTGACGGCGGGAAATTCATCGTCAACGGCGATACTGCAATCGCCAACGAGAAGGAGTTGGAGGAATTCTTCGAAGCCAATGTGAAGAATAAGCCGCCAACACCTACCGGCGAGTTGGCGGAACTAATCGTCCACCAGGTTGGAGGGCTGGACGCAGTTTGGAGTGCGACGGAAAAGCGCGGGATAACGTACTGCGTGAGCAATACATTCGGGCAGCTTTACCCCGAAGTGGTGGTAGCCATGCAGGCAGCCACCAAGGCTTGGGAAGCCGCAGGCGACGTGGATTTCCTCCACCTCGCAGCCGAGGACAACGGGTGCAATCCGTCTAACAGCGCAGTGGTCTTTGACGTACGGCCGGTGAATTTTGGAGAGTACTTGGCCAGGGCATTCTTTCCCCACGAGTCTCGTCCAAGCCGCAATGTCTTAATTGACGAGTCGAGTTTCCAGTTGGACCCTAACGGAAATCTCACGCTAACTGGAATATTAATCCACGAACTCGGACATACACTTGGATTTCGCCATGAGCACACCCGGCCAGACTCGGGCACCTGCTTCGAAGACGATGATTGGCGGCCACTGACGAGCTACGACGCATTCTCGACGATGCATTATCCGCAGTGCAATGGACAAGGCGACTGGTCTCTTAAGCTGACGCATTTCGACAAGAATGGGATCGCGTGTCTCTATGGGCCGGCGGCAGGATTCACGATTGACACTGCGGTCTGCAAATTGCAAGGCGCAGGGCAGCCCAAGGTTGAAAAGTTTAATGATCAAGAGGTGGCGAAGGGTAGGGAGGTCCGATATGGCCCGTTCAATGTCATTCCTGGCACGCCGTTCCTAGTCCAACTCCTGGGAGCCAGTACCAACCCTGGCGACCCGGATCTTTATCTGAAGTTCGACGCACTTGCCAACGAGACAGATTATGACTGCCGACCCTATACTACCGGGGCGGAAGAGGTTTGTTCCGTAGACGTACCGGCCGCGAAGCAGGCCGCTTCTGTCATGGTTCGGGGCTACGAGGACGGAAAATACGGTGTGAGGATTGAATACTACGCATTGGAATAAGCGGTCGGACCGGGGGCGAGTTTGACAACAGACGGCTTCTTCTCCTGGGAGGCAACAATGCTCGAAGGATCGGCATTCCGAAAGTGCATGTCAGTTATTGTCATTGCCGTCGGCATCGGGGCTCCTTTCGAGGCACAAGCGGCCGAACCGCGGCCTGCACCAGGAATAGAGGTCGAATGGCGCTCGGGAAACCGCAACGCCCGCGACCTGGCGCTCGCGATGGAGCAGCTGTATGTGGTCCTCTACAACACGGGCAACTTGCCTACACGCGCGGCCGCTACTACTGCGCCAGCAGAGACGCGCGTCGAACAGATATTGCGGTCGGATCGGCTGTTCTTCGGAGATTTCTTCCCGGAAGGCGTGGACGCCGTGATGTGCGACATCAATCCCGGAATCTGCAGCCGTGACAGATATCCCGTGTCCGAGAAGGAACTCGATCTGGTGGATAGCCACGTCGGCGGCTATCGGAAAAGCCAGGGTCGGTGGAGTAACGATGCGAGCAGCGCGGTAGTGGTTCCAGACCTGAAATTCGAAAGTGATACCACTATTGAGGCGTTTCCCCATACGCAGGCAAAAGAATTGGTTGAATTGGCCACCAGGCAAAACATTGACTGCTCCTTCTGGAAAATCTCTTGCGCCGAACTCGTGCAGCGCCTGAACCCAGCACAGTTCGATCCAAAGCGGAAGTTCAAGCACCGGCCAACAACGATCCTACTACCCGTTCAAGGTGTCAAAACTGCTTTGGTTCTCACCGGGATCGAAGGCAGCAAACTGCGGTCCGTAGTCGAGAGCCTAGAGACGATGAATGAGGTCGAAACAGAGGCGGATGCCGATCGCTTCTCGGGCTTTGCCGCAAAATGGCAAAGGATGGTCCGGAAATCGGCACCTGCGGATATAAGCTTGGATGCACTCTCGGACAATATTTCGTCATTTGGCGCGGCCAAAGCCCAAAGCTTCACCGACGCTCATTTTGCAGAGCAAACAAAGCTTCTCGATTTGATTCACCACCCCTTCGCAAAGGGCGACGACGTTCCCGCCGGGTATCAACAGCCAATTAATATTGCGGTTTTTGATACCTGGCTCGACAAGAACCATTGCGACCTAATCGGAAACCTGGAGATCGATGAACTTCTGCTCGTCCCGAGCGTCCAGTCTGAGCGTGCTGAGGCTGCCGACTGCGGCATTGTGATGACTGAGGAACCTAATCCCCCCGATGATCACGGCACGCACGTCGCTGGCATCATCGCGGCGGCGGCTAATGATAAGGGGGTGGTCGGACTCAATCCATTTGCAAAAGTGACATTTGTCGGCATCGACACTCTTCAACTACAGAATTTCAATTACAGAAAAAAGGTCGCGGAGAAGATAGGCTCTTTTATTGTATCGCCGGTTAAAGCTGTAAACATAAGCTGGCAATACTTCAATCACGGAAACGCTGACGTAATAGAGCAGGGCATCAGAGCCTTGGAACAGAGAACGTTGTTCGTGGTCGCAGCGGGCAACGCAGCGCAGCCGCGTGAAGGTAGTAATTGCGGAGAAGATTATCCCGCGTGCTATCGGACTTCTCCGAATGTCCTTGCCGTTGTCGGCCTCAACAATGAGAAAGATTCACCTCGTCTTTGGCGCAAGAACGAAGAACGGGGATCGAACTGGGGGAAGGAGTTTGGCATCGGCGCGATAGCTCAGGATGTACTAAGTACAACATATAAGAACAGGACCGGAACAATGTCGGGTACCTCGCAAGCTGCACCGCAAGTCACGGCTGCAGCCTCCCTCATTTATTCGATGTATGAAACGCACTTTTCAGATAGCAAACCAAATCTTCTTCCAAGTGAGGTGAAAAGCCGTCTCATCTATACGTCAGATTTGTTTAATGAGCTTCTCCCGAAAATCAAGGGTGGCCGCCTTAATGTGGAACGGGCGCTAGACATGGCCAACGACTACGTGGAGATCAAGGTTAACGGGAATATAGAAAGGCACACAGGGACACTTGTTGATTTTGGTCCAGAATTCATAAGATGCAGGCGAGCGGTAGGACAATTTGAGGTTTCGCGCTCAGCATTGCGCCGCATGTATTATGACGACATTCAGAATAGATATATTCTATTCTATAATTCTGATCCCGACGATCGCGGCAGCCAACTTATGAGGGAGTCCCATTGTGACTTGGAGACTCGCTCACAAATGGTTTCGATCGCAGTCGATCAAGACGGCACGGAAGTTTCATTCAAACTCAGTGATATAAGGGACTTCGTCTCGGCAATGTTCGAATAGAAGGCAGGCAGACATGATCCACCGCGGCATTGCCGACAAAAGTCATGATGGGCGAGCATTGTTGCTTGGCCTCCTGCTCAGCATGTCTGTTTTAACCACAGCGCGTGGAGCGGAGCTGGAAGCTCAACGGGACGGCGTGATCGAAGCCGCGAGCTACGCGACACCGGAGTTCAGCGCGGACCACAATGCCAATCCCTCCTGGCAGGCTGAGATCCAACGCTTGGGGACTCAGTACATTCGGCTTCGGATCACCGCTTACGGCGCAGCTCCCGCAGGAGCGGTCTTGCGGATCCGAGATCGAAGTGGCCAAGTGGCAAAAGAATACCCCGCTACCGAACTCCCTGATCGCGGTACATTCTGGAGCGTTATGGTCCCCGGTGACTATGCCCTGGTCTCTCTGTATGCGACAGAATCGCTGGCGGGATTCCGGCTCGCGATTGACCAGGTCGCGTACCAGGCATACGGGGGGGCGGCCCTTTCGACCGTGGGCGTCGATGAGAAGGAATCTATAGCCAACTACGCAGATGACCCGATCATAATGCGAATAGAACGTCCAGTGGCGCGACTGCTGTTCATGGAAGCCGGCATCCCTCGTACCTGCACAGGCTTCCTGATCGACACAGGCGAACTCATGACAAACAATCACTGTGTGAATTCCGAGACTGCTTGCCAGAGCGCGGTGGCAGTTTTTGGCTATCAGCATGATCTGGGTGGGCGGCTGCACTTTGGCGAGCAGTTTGAGTGCGCGAAATTCGAAAAATCGAGCGTAGAGCTTGATTTTTCATTGCTACAAATGCGCGGAAGTCCTGCCTCGATTTGGGGGACACTTCCACTGAGCGGGATTGATCCAGCCCCGGACTCGGACATCATGATTGTTCAGCATCCGGCCGGCGAGCCGAAGAAGATTTCGAAAAAGGACTGCCTG
The DNA here is from genome assembly GCF_055811075.1 of Mesorhizobium sp. WSM4820. NCBI lineage: Bacteria > Pseudomonadati > Pseudomonadota > Alphaproteobacteria > Hyphomicrobiales > Phyllobacteriaceae > Mesorhizobium > Mesorhizobium sp. WSM4820. The sequence continues at coordinate 229,679 of NZ_JBVVQN010000001.1, forward strand.
GTCAGCGCCGTTCCCGTAGATGGTCGGGCCACTGAGACCGATTTTTCGCATTCCTGCGATACCGTTGGCGGTTCGTCGGGTTCGCCAATGTTCAATGCATTCGGGGATGTCATCGGTCTTCACCACTACGGCTTCGGAGAAGGCGGGGAATGGAACGAGAATCGCGCAATCAGAATGAAACGAATCGTCGACGAACTAAGCACGCGTTGAAGATATTCGCGTGAGCAATACGCCTGGGTTATTGGTTCGAATGGACTGTTGGAGCGTCGATGTTATTCGAATACGTCTGTGCACTACTGACTGATGATCGCGAGGGTGCACATTAAGGGCGAAAATCGCGGCGGTCAGCCTCCTTGCTACGGTGTTCGGGTAAGCAACCCGCCCTGGAGACGCAGCCGAGAACATCGCAGCCTACACCACACGATCGAGTAGACTTGCGCCGCTTCGATGCGAGACGGAACCGAATATCTGCCCCTCGCCGAAAACAAAACTGCTGCGCGCACCGTCCGGTCTACTTTGCAACCAATCGCAAACCCAATTCCTGAAGCAGATCCAACTAAATTCGGCTCGGCAGCAGCGTACGTGCTGAAACGCACTTTGGCAGTGGATCGAAACGAAATATCCAGCGTAGGGGCCTCTCCCATTGCAGGGCCGACCATACTGTGTGGCAATTGCATAGAAATTCGACCCGCGGAAACGTCTTAGTATTCCAGTCTGTTTTCTTGGCAATCCTAAAAGCGTTGATCAGTTCCTGGCAGCTATCGTAACTTAGCTTTCGTCCCGATTCCGGTATGCATTAGCGCCATAGCAAATAGTGTTGATGGCCTTGCCCTTCGTACCAGCGGGGTCATCAGGATGATATGAATTCGGCGCTCCATCCGTATTTATTTACCGCCATGCTGGATGTGAAAAATATGCCATCTGATCCGACATAAAGCCGCCGATCCCCGTCATGTCGGCTTTGATGGACCGTCTTTTCCTTTAGATCGCATTCGACAGCAAACGATCGATTTGGCATCGACGCCAGTATTAGCAGAGTTGAAAGCATTTAAGCAGCATGTTTTGAGCTTCTATTGGACATTTAGTGGCTTGCAGAGCACTTGATGGTTTGCCAGATACCCAGATCTGCCGCCGGGCACAGATAATCCAGATATGCCCACCGCATATTGGCCTTCCGGACATGCACTATAGGTGTTCATCTGTCCAGCGGTAGGCGCACCGTCGGTGTGCCCTCTTAGAGCCGAGAGCGACGCACGTGTAGAACCTTCCAACTCGGACAATCTGAAGTTAATCTTAGCGTCTAGGCTTGCTATCTGAGCAACTAAGACGTCTATGCGTTGCTGCATCATTCGCTCGACCGATGTAACAGCGCACGGTCCAGCTTCTATTGACTCCGCCTGCGACTTTTGGAGCAATTCACTAGCGTATTGGATCGGGACCACAAAGCTTATTAGTTGCGCGTTGTCGTCTCGCATCGCTACGGCTATACCTACAACCGTTCCCGAAGCTCCGAAAACCGGACCACCACTATTACCTGGATTGAGTGCCAGTGAGGTCTGCCACCAAGGTTGAAGACTACCTCCAACGAACGAGTTTGGAGATGATATGAGACTCGATTCCGTGACTGCTATATCACTCAGCGGGAAACCGGCACCAGTTAGGACCGCACCGACACTTAAACCACCACTTTTCCCCAACGGTAGCGGGGTCAATGCCCGCCCTATTGTTGGAACCTTTAGTAGGGCAAGATCTGCGGACTCGTCGCGGTCAATAATGCTTGCTTCAACCGACTGCGCTGAAATCGATCCAAACTTCAGGAGAACTTTCTCCGTCTTTACTTTCACATCGTCGTCCGGAGGCTCCAGTACATGATTTGCAGTAATTACATGACCATCAGAGCTCACTAAGAAGCCGCTGCCATGCACTTGCTCTTCGGCACCGGCGTCAGAAACGAACATGTAGGTTACTTGCGCAATGCTAGGACCGTGCGATCGAAATATACATGACTCAACTTCCTGTGCACGAACGCGAGGCACGGTAACCAGAACAAAAGAACACAGCAACATGACCAACTTATAACAAGGCATTTAAACCTCCTAGATAAGCCGCTGTTTGAGCATTTCGCGAACTATTTCTCTCACTCTTTTTTTAAGCGCCGCTCCATAACCATCCGATCCACCAATCGACTTCCCCATAAATCTAATCGAGCCCCTATTGACGCCATTAAGGATCGCATCGCTGTTTTTGCTCAAATTGCTATAGCCTGTGGGCTCAGCATGGAGATGGATAGCCGCGCATAGAACAACACGGGCGTCATCACCAATTAGCGTTTTCCAATCTTCATTTGAACTCATAGTACAAATCTCGTCATCGGAAAATGCCTGCCATCTCCTCGAAAATTCTTTTACTGTTTTGTCTTCTCCATCGTACGCCTTTACGAACTTGACTATCTTTGCGTAATTTTCTCGCCAAGTGGTCTGTATGAGTCCGCGACCTCTAAACTTGAAAAAATCCGTTTCTAGGATAATGCCGGACACATTCGACTGCCCAGACGTAGGAAACCTGTTGTTTGGATAATTAGTTCCTCCCCACACGTGATCATCGGTAAATTTTAGCTCATTCATATATATCAAATGTGAATGTGATTCTATAAACAACTTGTCATTAAATAGTGATATTGCGGTTCGATTTGCTTTTCCTGTATTATATGACTGCTTCGACCATTCTCGACCATCAGGGGTCTTTATGAGAAGTCTGTCAAATAGATACTTAATGCCAGGATAATTGGCCTTTCCAAACCTCTCTTCTCTGTAGGAAAGGTTCCCGCCGACTTCATTAATGAATACCGACATATAGGTCAGAAAACCAGCCAATGTGATCGGCCCGCTGCCGAGGAATTGATTCCAAAATCGCTCGTAATTGGACTGCGGTCCAATAACGGCTTTCCCTGCCCAAGCTCCTTTGCGCGCCAAATTCGCATTGAACCAATTTATAAAGCCACTGGGAAAGATTGCATCTGCCTCGCTTGCGGATCCGATATCCCTTGCGAGCTTGACTGCCGATCCAGATGGCAAATCTGGTGGTGCAGCGACCGGAACGGCGGAGCTGCCAGGAGCCAGGTTCCAAACGCCAGCAAAATCGGCGAAACCGGCAATTTCCGGGATATCGAGCTCGGCCCCATCTTGCGCGACTGCGTACCTGGGATAGCCAAAGCACGACGCCAGACTGATAGAAGCTAGGCCTACGTTGAAGCCGCGCCGTGTAGCAACGCTCATACCGCCACCCATGCAATGGAACAACAAAAACACCTCGCCGCAATTCAAAAGAATTGTTGCGCATGTAAAAAACAATGCGACCAGTGTCGATATATACTACAATTATTCAACTGCGTCTAGACTGCATTGCTAATCCAGGTGTTAAGACTATTACTGATGCGTTTATAGTGGAAAGTAGTAAATATCCATTCTATTAGAATGCGTCAATCGCGCTGTTTTGGTTTTCAAGGGAACTATTTTGACTAAGGCATGAATTACTATAGTAAACGTCCGCATATGGCGATAATTTTATGATTGCAGTACGGTTTGAGAGCGGCGACCGAAGAATGACTGAGGGACAACGTGCGAAAAAATTCTGACCTAGGACGATAAACAACTTGAGATTTTTGTGGCGCGATTGGCTAAATTTGCTGGCCCCCAAAGGTGGTGCACGCGATAGATTTGCGTTGGTCGAAAGCTCTTCGACGCTGCTAGGGTCGGGACCCATAAAGTTATTGGCGTCATTTCGGATTTTCGCTTCTCTACGGGCTGGAGCTTGGTCGATCAGCAGATCGGCACTGCTCGTAAGAAGTTGGAAGCGCGCAGTCTGAGGTCGAATATCAGGGTGTAGGGCTCGTCTGCCGTGAAGTCCTTCTTTCATTAGCTAAGGAAGTCTTCATTGCCGCACGACACCCGGTCCTCGAAGGCAAGGACGTTGGTCCTTCAGACCTCAAGCGGATGATTGAGGCATATATCGCAGTCGAGCTTGCAGGCGGTTCGGCCGAGGAACTGAGAGAACACGCGCGCTCGGCACTTGATCTTGCCAATCACACTACGCACTAGCGGACCGCTGGTTTTTGTGACGCGGCGATCAGCCTCGAAGCAACAGCTTCCGTCGTGAACATCATTGCAATCGTGTCCGGCGGACGCGATCCCTGACCAATGTGCGCTTCGCCTTAAACTACGGCGAGGAAGATAGACGGGTCTGAAACTATTCTGCGATCAGGTCACTTCAGTCCATGATTCAACCCTCTCGACATGCGCATTCCAAAATGCGGAGAGCCACTCGATGTTCTGAGGCAGCAGCCATGCGGCCTTGAGGTTGTCGAAATGATTGAACTGGGGGATGGGGAGCAACCCGCTCGATCCCTCCCACAGGATAGGGCCATATATTGCAGCCGCGGCGCGGCAAATGCCCTTCCGTTTCACTCCTGCAAGGACGCCGTGAAGCTCGAAAAGCTTATAGAAAATGTACGCAGGAACCAGCGTTGCTATTGCGGCGGCGATGGAACTGCGCGTTACCGTGACCGCAATACCGAGCGCTATGAAGGCAAGCCATGGAAGGAAATAATGAATCGGTGCGGCCGTCTGAACCACGTAGCCCCCGTCCTCGGCAAAGCCAAGAATCTGATTTTGGCGCTTGAGCAGTCCGGAGTTGACGAAGGCTAGACAGCCCGATGCGCCAATCCGAATTCTAGGAACAACGCTGGCTTGCGCGCTCACTTTGTTGAGTGCTATCGAAGCCAGATGCTTAATCGGATTTGGATTTTCGGACGTGGCCGGACGACAGTCTTGCGCAAGCACGTTAATCGCTGCCTGAAGGACTTTTGCTCACCGCTGGGGCAAAAACGGTTCTCAATGTCGGCGCGAAGCCAAACCACAGAGACAAGGAAGGCCGAGTTTACGAAGACTATTTCCCCGGCGCGGATTTCAGAACCTTGGACTTGGCCCCGCATGATGACCCCCGCCATATCCACGGGGACTTAATGAATCTTCCGGCAGATGCCGGAACCTACGATTTGGTAATCGCGAACTCGGTCATCGAACACATCGACAGGCCGTGGGTTGCCGCTCCGAATATAACCGGCCTCGTTCGGCCGGGCGGCCACCTTTTCATCGCTATGCCCTGGTTCTACCCTGTTCATGAAGGCCCGTATTTTGGCGACCATTGGCGGGCCACCCCTTCCGGGATGCGCTTTCTTTTTGGGGACATGAAAGAGATCAGGCACGACTTTTCGCCATCCAGTATCCTTGCGGTTTGGGACCGTAAGAAATATTGGAATGAGACGAACAGCACATCTGCCGGCTTTTGTATGCTGATGAGGCGGGAATAGCTTGTCTAGGAGACTACAGTCAGTCTCTTCGCCTAAATTCGACGCGGGTATAAATTTCAATCTCGGAATAGCCTGCCGCCGCACCCAAACCATCCGTTCCTCAGGTGCTGGTGCAACGGTGTTCCACCCTATAAGCCTTTCCAGCCACGACGGGACACGCACCTATGCTTGTAACGGTAATGCCAGCGCCATTGCTGGCGTAGCCCGCAGTCCCGACTGCCGCCACGGCCCCGTCTGTAACGTTGTAAAGCCGGCTCTTATGCTGGTCTGCAAGGGCGGGAGCATTGTTTACACCGAAGATGTCGGCGGTTCGAGCGCGTCATCGCCCACCATGTTTTCTCAAGGGTTTGAGGTTTTCCGGTTCAGCAGCCGCCACGAAACCCGTATCGAACAGCCGCTTTGCGGACCGAATCGGCCCGTTCGCGTTCAGTGATGTACCGCGGCTCCAGGTCGCCCGGTTCAACGCGAGATGGTATGCTCGTCATATTATCGGCAAGGGAGGTTCGGCATGCCTGTAACGGTTGGTGCGCACCATCTGACGCTTTTCACACACGACATGGACCGTTTCATTCGCTTTTATGAAGAAATCTTCGACGCGGAAACGAAGTTCGATCTGTCCGAGCCCGGTCCCGGTGGCGGCACTCTTCGTCACTCACTAATCGACGTTGGAGGTGGCTTTGCCCTTCATCCGTTCCAAATGCCGGAACCAACGGGGTATGAAGATGGGTCGATGCAGATGGGCAAGAGAGGTCACATAGATCATCTCGCGCTGAAGGTACACGATGAAGGGTGCTTGCAGGAAGTCAGGCGACGTCTGGTGAAGGCCGGCGCTTCGGATGGGACCATTACAGATTTCGGCGCTGTCCGTCTTGTGACCTTCAAGGACCCGGATGGAATGGAGGGCGAGGTCGCGCGGTGGACCGATAGCAAACGCGTGCTCGGCTTTGAAGAACGCAAGCGGGAGCTTTGGCCAGACTGATCGCGAAGGCCGCATTGGGCTGCCTCACACCTGTTCTCCAGTCATCGGCCTGTACTGTGCTATCAGCTACCTCCGATGAGGACTGGAGTCGCTGCGCGAGTCGGTCAGGCGGGGCAACGCTATCGCGCCGCCGTTGCTCGAACAAAAATTGCGTTTAGCGTTGAAATATACTTTTATCCAGGAAGAGATAATAGAACAAAAAAGTACCTTGTCTTTTAATTGTTGTTAACCATGCGTTGGCCGAAATTATCCGGTTAACGCTTGAGCCAGCTATCAAGCTTATGTTTCGGACCTCGCAGATATATGAGTCATAGCAATGTGCGGATTCGGGGGCTATTTCGGTTCGATCCGGGATGCGGAAGCTTTGCTTGCGCGGATGATAACCGCGATCGCCCATCGTGGGCCGGATGAGCAAGGGAAATTTATGACAGCCGACGCTGGGCTCGGCCATGCGCGGCTGTCGGTGATCGGCATCGGTGATGGCCAGCAGCCGATGTCCGACGAGTCAGGCAATTTGACGATTGCGTTCAACGGCGAGATTTTCAACTACCTGGAACTGCGCGAAGGGCTGATCGCCAAGGGTCGGCGCTTTCGCACGTCGAGCGACACCGAGGTCATCCTGCACCTGTATGACGTGATGGGCGAAGACTGCCTGTCGCTTCTGAACGGCGATTTCGCCTTCGCGATATGGGATAACAGGCGCCGGCGCATGGTGCTTGCCCGAGACCGGATGGGTGTCCGGCCGCTGTTCTACACGAACAGGGACGGCGTGCTGTACTTCGCGTCGGAGATCAAGGCGCTCCTGAAGGTTCCTGGCGTCTCGGCCGAGATCGATCCGATCGCACTCGACCAGGTCTTTACGCTGTGGGCGCCGATTGCTCCCCGCACGGCTTTCCGCAATATCCACGAGCTGGAGCCGGCAAGCGTGATGATCGCGACACCGGGGCAAGTCACGATCAAGCGCTATTGGCACCTCGACTATCCGCATCGGGACGCGCCCTCGAAGCTCACGAACGAGGACGATGCGGCCGAGGAACTGCAGGCGCTGTTGAGCGATGCGGTGAGGCTTCGCATGCGCGCCGACGTGCCGGTCGGTTCTTATCTTTCGGGCGGGCTCGATTCATCCCTGGTCTCAGTGCTTGCCGCCGGCATGACACCTCTCCAGCTGCAGACGTTTTCGGTGACGTTCGACAGCGCCGAACACGACGAAAGCGCCTTCCAGACCGAGATGGCTTCAGCCCTTGGCGCCCGGCATCGAACCATTGCCTGCCAGGCCGGCGATATCGCCGGCGTCTTCCCCGAAGTCATCCGCTTTGCCGAGCGGCCGATCATCCGTACCGCCCCGGCCCCGCTCTATCAGCTGTCCGGCCTGGTTCGCCAGGCCGGCCTGAAAGTGGTGCTGACCGGCGAGGGCGCCGACGAGGTTTTTGCCGGCTACGATATCTTCAGGGAAGCGCGTGTGCGTCGGTTCTGCGCACGGCAGCCGGCATCGCGCATCAGGCCGCAGCTGTTCCGCAGGCTTTATCCCTATCTGCCGGGTCTGCAACAGCAGTCCGTGGAGTATTTGGCGGCGTTCTTCGGCGCCGGCAACACTGCGCTCGACGATCCGCTGTTCTCGCATCGGCCGCGCTTCAAGACCACGGCGGCGGCGAAGATTTTCTTTTCCGGTGACCTGCGCGCGATGTTGAAGGGCTATGATGCGGCCGAGGAACTGGTCAGCCGGTTGCCCCAGGCTTTTTCGCTATGGCACCCGCTGCATCAGGCGCAATATCTCGAAAGCCGCTTCCTGCTGCCGGGCTATATCCTGTCCAGCCAAGGCGATCGGATGGCCATGGCGCATGGCATCGAAGGACGGTTTCCCTATCTCGATCATCGCCTGGTCGAATTTGCCGCAAGACTTCCGCCTGAAATGAAGCTGAAGGGACTGGTCGAAAAGCACATATTGCGCAAAGCGGCGGGGCATCTGCTTCCCAGCGCGATCGGGGAGCGTGCCAAGCAGCCCTACCGGGCGCCGGAAGCCCGCTCCTTCGTTGGAGCCGGGGAACTGGACTATGTGCGTGATTGCTTAAGTGAAGCGAACATCGCTGCCGGCGGACTGTTCAACTCCAAGGCGGTGGCCAGCCTTCATGAGAAATGCCGCACGCAGCCAGCGTCGGGATTCCGCGACAACGCTGCCTTCGTCGGCATCCTGTCGACGCAGCTGTGGCAGAAGAATTTCACCGGCCAAGAAGCCAGTGCAGCAAGAGCAGCTTGAGGAATCCAGGGAAGGGAAAAATGATGATAACAATCAAGGACAAGGTCAGAGCCTTTATCGTCGACAATTTCTTGTTCGGCGACACGTCGCACGAACTTGCAGATACGGCCTCGCTGATCGAGAACGACATCATCGACTCGACCGCCGTGGTCGAACTCGTGGCGTTCATCGAGGATACCTTCGGTATTGCGATGGTCGATTCCGACATCGTGCCGGCCAATCTGGATTCGATTGACCGTATTTCGTCCTTCATCAAGGCGAAGGCGCCGGCAGTCTAGGCGCGATCGGCGAGGAGCGTCCGTGCGGATCGAACATTTTCTGGCCGCGAATGCCGCTGCCCAACCTGCCAAGACGGCATTGATCACCGGGCAGAAAAGGCTGCGCTACGAAGAACTGGACGATCTCTCGAGCCGCCTTGCCGCTGCGCTTTTCGCGAACGGCGTCAGGCGCAACGACCGGGTCGTCGTTTTCATGGACAATTGCTGGGAGATCGCGGTTTCGATTTACGCCGTCCTCAAGGCAGGGGCGACCTTCATCCCGGTCAACCCATCGACCAAGGCCGACAAGCTTGGCTACATCCTTGCCGATTGCGACGCTGCTGCGATCCTCACCCAGGCAAAACTGATGCCCGTGGTCACTGAAGCCTGCGGCGGCAACACCGGCATCTTCGTGGCTTCGACCGTCGGCGCCGATGGCCAATGCCCGGTGGGGGCTGCATCCCTGACGGACTGCCTGACGCTTGAAGCCGGAGAGATCGACCACCGCGGCATCGACGTCGATCTGGCGATGTTGATCTACACGTCGGGCTCGACCGGCCGGCCCAAGGGCGTGATGATGACGCACCGCAATTGCGACGCGGCCTCGGACTCCATCACCACCTATCTGCGCAACACGCCCGACGACATCATTTTGAATGTCCTTCCTCTTGCCTTCGACTATGGCCTTTATCAGTTGCTGATGGCCGTCAGGCTCGGCGCCACGCTCGTGCTCGAAAAATCCTTCGCCTTTCCTCAGGCGATCTTCGAACGTATCCGCGAGGAGGGCGTCACCGGTCTTCCGCTGGTGCCGACGATGGCAGCGATGATCCTGCAGATGCGTGATCTGGAACCGGGCTTCCTGCCCAGCGTCAGCTATATTTCCAACACGGCGGCGGCCTTGCCGCCGGCCCATATCGAACGTCTGCGCTGCCTTTTTCCCGGTGTCAGGCTGTATTCGATGTATGGCCAGACGGAATGCAAGCGCTGCACCTATCTGCCGCCCGAGGAACTCGATCGCCGGCCGGGGTCGGTCGGCATAGCCATTCCGAACACCGAAGTGTTTGTCGTCGACGACCACGGGCAACGCGTGCCGCCAGGTGTGGCGGGTGAGCTGGTCATTCGCGGACCGCACGTCATGCAGGGTTATTGGCGAAACGAAGCTGCGACCGAACGAGCGCTGCGGCCGGGCCCGAACCCTTGGGAAAAGGTCCTCTACACCGGTGACCTGTTCAGGACCGATGAGGACGGCTTTCTCTATTTCGTCGGCCGCAAGGACGACATCATAAAGACGCGGGGAGAGAAGGTGGCGCCGAAGGAAGTGGAAGCCGTGCTTCACGCCCATCCCGGCATCGCCGAGGCCGTTGTCGTCGGCGTGCCGGATCCGCTGCTCGGGCATGCGATCGGCGCGCTCGTCATACGCTCGGACCCGAAGCTCAGCGAAAAGGATGTCATGCGCCACTGCGCCCGTCATCTCGAGGATTTCATGGTGCCCAAAATCATAGAATTCCGCTTGGAATTGCCGAAGACGGATACGGGCAAGGTCAGCCGCCGGCTTGCGTCGGAGATGATGGAGGCCGCGCAATGAACGTTCGCCCCGGCGATGACGCGCCGGCCATTCTGGCGCAGGCTCTGGCGATCGACCCCGGCGCCGAAACGGACAGGATCGTGAGCGCCTTGCGCCAGCAGTTGCGCGGCATTCGCAAGCGCGGCCTCGTGCTCGGTCTTTCCGGCGGGATCGATTCCAGCGTTTCGGTGGCGTTGGCGGCGCGGGCCGTCGGGCCACAGAATGTCCTCTGCCTCTTCATGCCGGAAAGCGATTCCGATCCGGAAAGTCTGCGGCTTGGCCGGCTTGTCGCCGGCACTTTCGGTGTCGATTCTATTGTGGAGGATATCGGGCCGATCCTGCGCGCCATGGGCTGCTATCAGCGCCGCGACGCTTTCATTCGCGAATTGGTGCCGGACTACGGCGAAGGCTGGGCCTCGAAAATCGTGATTGCGAACGCCCTCGAGCATGAGGGCTACAATATTTCGTCGCTGGTGGTGCAGGATCCCAAGGGGAAGCAGACGAAGCTAAGAATGCCGCTGCCGGTCTATCTCGGGATCGTCGCCGCCACCAACATGAAGCAGCGCACCCGCAAGCAGATCGAATATTTTCATGCCGACCGCCTGAACTTCGCCGTTCTTGGAACGCCCAACCGGCTGGAATACGATCAGGGCTTCTTCGTCAAGAACGGTGACGGCGCGGCGGACGTCAAGCCGATCGCGCACCTCTATAAAACGCAGGTCTATGCGCTCGCGGCCTATCTCGGCGTGCCCGAGGAAATCCGCAATCGGCCGCCGACCACCGATACCTACTCGCTGGCGCAGACGCAGGAGGAGTTCTACTTCTCGCTTCCCTATGACCGCATGGATCTTTGCCTTTGCGGCCTCAACAACGGCGTGGCGGCCGAAGTGGTGGGGCAGGCGGCGGGACTGGACGCCTCGCAGGTCGAACGCGTCTGGGCCGACATCGCCGCCAAGCGCAAGGCGACGCGCTATCTGCACCTGCGCCCGCAACTCGTTGATGAGGTCGAGGAAGTCAGTACCTGAACTGCCTCTCCAACCTGGCCACGGCGAGCGCTTCAGGGTGACCGATGTTCCGCCTGTCCGTCTTGAATGCGCTCGGCCAGTCGGACGGAAATCGGCGGTGCTGGACTAGTTGAGCGAAGGCAAAGGCCTGAATGCTTCAGGTGAAGTGACCCAGCCGGCTCCACTGCTCGCCCGCAAGCCCGTTCAGGAAAGCTTGCGAGTTCTTCATGGCATCCAGAAGCTCTGGATCGCGTGAATGCACCACGGTCGAGGCAACGGTCAGGAACGCTATGCGTCGCCCAAGCATTGCTTCCAGAAGTGCAGGTTGAATGCGTCCGCGCAGGCCGCTGACGCCGCGTACGGCGGCATCATCGATCAGGCAGTCGATCACCGAACCCGCCTGGCCGGGGAGGGCGAGGATCTGCAGCACGCGGCCGATTTCACCTGCCCGTGCGTGATAGGCGAATGCGCCGACATTGGTGCCGACCGGCGATGCCACGGAAACATAGACAAGCTCGCCCAGCTCCGGCCTTTGTGCATCGGTCAGCATATGATCAAGCTGGCCTTCCGCCCAACTCGGGCGCAGGGCGAACTGGGCGGTCAACGGTTCGACGAGCCTGGCAAATGCGTCGCCGTCGATTTGGGATGTCCGAAAGGCGCCATGACCTGCCCCGTCCGCCGCCACGCCGGACCAGCGTCGTTCGCTGGACTTCATTCGCCTGCAATAAAACCGGTCGATTGCATGCGCAAACGGATTGAGCATTCGGACAGATTTCATGCGACTGGCGGAAAGGCCGAGCACAAAGCTCGCCGGCCGCATCACGCGCACCCAGTCGAGACTGTATTGCGGCAGGACAACGCCGCGCAGCCGGGTCCACAATTTTGTGGAAATGTCGTTGGCGGTCTCGCTGAACGAGATATCCTGCGGACCATCCAGATAAGCTTTCAACAAGCGGGCGCCGGCCATCGGGTCGCGTTCATGATCCTCGACCATGAGCGAGCTGCAGATGGCGGCGCGTAATTGCCTGCCGTTGAACTGCATCGGCAACACGTGAACGCCGACGAACCCGGAGACGCGGCCGGCGTCGTTGACATGGACAAGCGACCGGAGATCGCCTCCGCCACCGGGCGCCTCCAGATAAAACCGTCTCATATAGTCGATGAGCGCGGCCGGTGCTTCGGTCCGCTCCTTGCGCAGCACGCGTTGGAACATGCCTGCTACTGCCGGAAGGTCGGCACCTTGCAGGGGGCGGATGACGCTCAAGCCCGGCTCCCGGCACCGGAGTCCCCGCGTTTCCGGACACTGGCAAGGCCAGGCTCCCGAACGGCCATCGCGGCGAACGGCAGCTGTCCGCGGCTATGCAATCTACAGTTGCATTCGGTGCGGTGGTGGTGGTTGAAAGGAGAGCTGTAACGCGGCGGCAAGGCAGGCCCTTTGCTTGATCGTGAAAACGGGCGTCGTTGCTGTTACCAGCTTCGGGTAAACCGATGTTGAAGTATTGCGCGGCGAATCGAGTTTATCGGGCGCGGATCATGGCGGAAGCAGGCGGAAGTCCTTGCCTTCGGGCAGCAGCTGCCCGCCATCGACGATGATGGTGGTGCCGGTGATGTAGCTGGCGTCGTCCGAGGCCAGGAACAGGAAGGCATTGGCCACGTCGCGCGGGCTGCCGAGGCGGCCGAGCGGGATGGAGTCCTCCATGTTCTTGATATAGGCGGCGCCGCGATGCAGCTGGATGGCTTCGGTGAGGATGTTGCCGGGCTCGACGCCGTTGACGGTGATGCCGTAGCCCGAGAATTCGAGAGCGGCTGAACGGATCAGGCCGTTGATGCCGGCCTTGGTCGCCGAATAGTGGCCGTGACCGGGGCTGGTGACGTGCGGGCCGGTGATGGAGGAGGTGAACAGCATGCGGCCAGAGTGCTGCGCCTTCATCGGAACGAGCGCGGCACGGGCGGCATTGAAGCTGCCGCGCAAATTGACCGCCATGACACGGTCCCAGTCCTCCGGGCTGGTGTTTTCCAGCAATTGCCAGGGATAGATGCCGGCATTCTGGACCATGATGTCGAGACGGCCGTGATGGTCGAGCGCCAGCGCAACAGCTGCCTCGGCATCGGCCATCTGCGAGATGTCGGTGCGGATGAAGGCGGCGCCGACTTCGTCCGCGGCCGCTTGCCCGGCCTCGACCTCGGTATCGGCCAGCACCAGCTTGGCGCCTTCTTCGGCAAAGCGCTGTGCGATGCCCTTGCCGATGCCGCGGGCGCCGCCGACGATCAGCGCGACCTTGTCCGAAAGTCTTCCGATCCCTGGACGCCCGATCATGCCAGCCCCCTCTCATGCCAGTCTTTGTCGGATGGTTTGCTTGAACGCGTCGAGCAGCACGGCGGCAAGCACCAGCAGGCCATGGATCACCTGGGTGAAGTTGGCCGGCAGGCCCATGAGGTTGATTGCGGTGTTGATGGCCGACAGCAACAGCACGCCGGCATAGACGCCGGGCAGGGTGCCGACGCCGCCCTTCAGGCTGACACCGCCGATGACGACGGCGGCGAAGGCGTTGAACAGCAGGCCGACGCCGAGATTGGCGGTGGCGCCGGAGGTGCGGATCGCCAGCAGCCAGCCGGCAAGGCCGGCGATGGCGCCGGCGAGAACGAAGGCGATCACGAGGTTGCGGTTGACGCGGATGCCGGCGCGGAAGGTTGCGGTCTCGTTGCCGCCGATCATGATCAGGTGCCTGCCGAAGGGGGTCTTGGCCATGATCAGCGAGAACACCACGAAACACGCAATCGCGATCCAGGCGGTGAGCGGCAGGCCAAGCAGGCGCTGAATGCCGAACCAGCGGATTGCCGGCGCGAGGTCCTGTGCCGAGCGGCCGCCGGAAATGACCAGCACGAGGCCGCGCACCCAGATGTAGGACGCCAGTGTGATGATGAAGGCACTCATCTTCACCTTGACGACCAGGTAGCCGTTGATTGCGCCGATGATGCCGCCGACGACAAGCCCAATCAGCAGCGAAACCGGAACCATCAGCCATTCCGGGTGCAACTGAACGCCAAGGCCGATACCCGCCGAGCAGAACAGGATGCCGACCGCCATTGCACTGAGCGCCGCCACGGATTCGACCGACAGGTCCATGTGACCGGTGATGATGACCAGCGCCAGGCCGATCGACATGACGCCAAGCACGCTCGACGCCTCGATGATGTTGGCGAAGATGCCGAGCTGGAAATAGTTCGGAATGGAGATGGAGAAGACCACCAGCACGACGACCAGCATGAACCAGACGAGGTTGTCGAGGACGAATTCGAGGGCGTGGCGCGTGCGGGGTGACATGTGCTGATCCGGCTGGCGCATCGATTCTCGGAAAGGATCACGCGCGGATTGGAAAAATTGCTGCAGCTTGCTCTGCGCGTCCGTTCGAACGCCCAGGGCTCCGGGCCAGCGCGGCCAGAAGCCTTGGGCGACTTTGCTATTCGACCGGCTTCACGGTGCCCGAGGGCGGCTTCATGTTGCCCCAGAAGGCCGGGTTGTCGACGTTTTCCTTGGTGATCGCAGCGCCGGGGATCTTGATGTTCGGTCCCCAGGCTTCAATCGTCACGGCCGACTTCAGGCCGAGCACATCGTACTCGCCCGGCTTGATCTCCTGCTTGTTGACGACCTTGTCCATGAACATGGCGACGGCGGCGGCCTGAGCGTAGAGCGGCTGCTCGACTTCGACGTTGAGCCAGCCCTTGCGGATCAGGTCGAGGCCGACCGGCGCGCCGTTCGAGCTCATCAGCATGACGTCGCCCGGTTTCTTGCCGGCGGCCTCGAGCGAGGCGACGGCAGCGACCGAGAGATGCGCGGCGTGACTGAAGATCAGGTCGATATCCGGGTTGGCGAGCATCTGGTCGTTGACGATGGTTCCGGCTGCATCCGCCGCCCATTGCATGGCCGGAACCGAGATGATCTTGACGTCCGGGAACGCCTTCATCTTTTCCTCGAAACCCTTCTGGATGTCGAGCGTGTAGGGGTCGCCAGGATCGCCAAGCACCTGGAGGATCTTGCCTTTCACCGATCCATGCTTCGCCTTCAAAAGCTTCTCGGCCTGATCGGCGGCAATCTGGCCGATCTCGACCGTTCCCGCCACCGAGGTGAAATCGGATGGCGTCGAGGTGATCTGGCGATCGAACTCGACAACCGGGATGCCGGCGGCGCGGGCGGCCTCGATCGACGGCTTCAACGCATTGAAATCGACGGCGGCAAGAATGATCGCCGACGGCTTGAGCGCAATGACGTCGTTCATCTGCGATTGCTGAGCGTCGGTCTTGTTGTCGGCGTTCAGCGTCTTCATCTCGTAGCCGACCTGCTTCAGGAACATCTCCAGAGCGCTCACCGAGCCGGTCTGGAATTCATCGAGCAATGTCGGCACCAGGTAGTAGACGGTGCCCTTGGACTGGGCGAATGCCGGCGTGAGCGTGGCAAAGGCCAGTGCCAGGATACCGAAGACGGAAAGAAGTATTTTCTTCATGTCGTTCGCTCCTCTTGCGCCGGACCCCTCATTTTGTCCCTCAGCCTGCCGGTCCGGCACCGGCGAGCGTCTCTCCGGTGATCATGTCGATCACCGCGTCGGGACTTGTCTTGTTGCGCGCGACATCGCCGGCCACGACGCCTTGCCGGATCACCACGATCCGGTCGGCGACCTGGAAGGCCTGCTGCATGATATGGGTGATGATGACGACGCCGATGCCTTGCCTCGCCACCTGGCGGATCATGTCGAGGCCGCGCCGCGTCTGCTCGACACCGAGTGCTGCGAACGGCTCGTCGAGAAGCACGAGCTTGCCGCCAAAATGCACGAATCGATTGAGTTCGATGGCCTGCCGCTGGCCGCCCGAGAGATGCTCGACATTGGTTCTGAGCGACGGGATGCGGGTGCCGGCGCTGGCCAAGGCCTTTTCGACCACCTGCTCCATGGCCGGTTCGTCGAGCACGGGAACGCCAAGGAATTTCCTGGTGATCTCGCGGCCCATGAAGAAATTGGCCACCACGTCGACATTGGTGCAAAGTGACAGGTCCTGGTAGACGGTCTCGATCCCAGCCGCCTTGGCCTCGGCGGGAGATTTGGCGAGGAATTCCTTGCCCTCGAACAGCATGCGGCCGGAGGTCGGCTCCAGGCCGCCGGCGATGATCTTGACCAGCGTCGATTTGCCGGCGCCATTGTCGCCCAGAAGCGCCACCACCTCGCCCTTGCCGATCGAGAAGCTGATGCCCTTGAGCGCTTCAATCGCGCCAAAATTCTTGGTCACGTTGTCGAGCACCAGCAGGGGCTCGCTCATGCCCGGCTGAGCTCCGCTCATGCCGCGATCCCCTTGCCTTGCAGTATATCTCGCCCACGTTCGCGCTCGGCGGTGAATATCTGGCCGAAGCGCGGCGAAAGCACGCCTGAGACGGCAAGTGCGGCGGCCCCGCGCAGCACAGCATGCTGGCCGCCGCGTGCGACGGTGACACGCGGCGCCGTGCGGTCGTTTCGCGCCGAGATCGAGTTGGCAAGCCTGGCAACCGAACCGGCCAGCCGTTCAAGCAGATCGGTGGACGCCAGTCCGCCGAGGATGATGGTTTCGGGATCGAACAGGTTCTCGACGATGGTGATGGCGTTGCAGAAGATCGGCCCGACTTCATCAACCCAATCGGCGTCGCTGATGTTCCGGCGCCGCAGCGCCTCGAGCGAGAGGTATCGTTCGAGGCAGCCGCGATTGCCGCAGGGGCACGGCTCGCCACCCGGCACCACAGGGATGTGTCCGATCTCGCCGGCGTTTCCCCAGGCCCCGCGCAACGCGCTTCCGTCATGGACCATGACGCCGCCAAGACCGACACCGAAATACAGATAGTAGTATTCGGAATATCCCGTCCCGAGGCCGTACAGGCGCTCGCCCATTGCCGCGGCCGCCATATCGGTCTCAAAAAACGCGGGCAGCCCGGTCGAGGCCTCCAGCCGTTCCCGAAGCGCCACGTCCTTCCAGCCGGTCATCGTCGTCGGGCCGATAAAGCTCATCGACTCAACGCCGAAAGGGCCGGGCAGCGCCATGCCGATGCCGAGAACGCGACCGCCCGGCCGCAGTCCGGTCAATTCAAGCACCATCGCGCCGATCAGATCGAAGGCATGGTCGGGCGTCGCGTTGGGGGCCTCGCGGGTGGCGCTCTCGATCACGTCTCCGCTCAAATTGATCAGCGCCGCATTGATACCCAGCGGAGTGACGTGGATGCCGACGGCATAGCCGCCCTCCGGGTTGATCCGCAGGGTCGCCGGAGGCAGCCCGCGCCCCCGCGGCTCTTCGCGCATCGACAGGACGTAGCCCTGTTCTTCCAGCTCGCGAACGATGGTCGAGACCGTTTGAACGGTGAGCCCGACCCGCTTGGCAATGTCGCCGCGGGCGATCGGACCGTGAAGGCGGATGGATTCGAGTACGATGCGCCTGTTGTAAGGCCGCCCAAACTCCTGATTGGTCCCCCGCAGTGCCATGTCTTGCATCCCTGGGAGACAAGAGGTTCGCACCAAATATTTATTCAGTCAAATGGAATTCAAAAAGAAATGACTGGTGTGAAGTGCGGGGCGGAACGGCGAAGCTGCGGATCTCCCCCCTTGCGGGGGAGATGGCCGGCAGGCCAGAGGGGGGTGGGAAGGATCGCCAACTTTCGAGTTAGTCGGCCTAACCGCCAAGCCAATTCAAGAACGCGGCTGCTATTGGTTGACAGGCCGGCGGGACAGCACCCCCCTCTGTCCTGCCGGACATCTCCCCCGCAAGGGGGGAGATCGGCAGTTTTTCCGACGGCACTCTTTTGCAGCCTGGGCGATGGCTGCAGCCACTAAAGATACCGCGCGACCTTCTTGCCGACCCTCAGGAAGCGCAGCGGGTCGATGGCCTCGCCATGGTGGCGGATTTCGTAATGCAGATGCGGGCCGGTCGAGCGGCCGCTGCTGCCGGTCTTGCCGATGACGTCGCCGGCGTTGAGCCGCTTGCCGACGGTCACGTCGATTTTGCTGAGATGCCCATAGCGCGTCGCAAAGCCATTGCCATGGTCGACCTCGACCATGCGGCCGTAGCCGCCGTTCCAGCCGGCCTTGACGACAACGCCGGGCGCCGTGACCTTGGCAGGCATCCCGGTCGGCGCCCTGAAATCCATCCCCGAATGCAGCGCGGCGGTGCCGAGCAGCGGATCGGTGCGCACGCCGAACGGGCTGGTGACCGAGCGACCGGGCGCGGGGTTGGCGAGCGGCAGCCGTCGCGCCTCCGTCTTCAGCCGGTCGAGCGCGTCCAGCGCCTCGTCGAGTTCCCTTACCTTGCTGTCGAACGTCATCGAACTGTCGAGTGGTATCAGCGGACCGCCGGCATCGCTCTTGCCGAAATCGCCGTCGACCGGCAGGCCAGCCGCCTCGAGCGCCTGAGAAATCGCATCGGCGTTTTTGTAGGCGTTGTCGGCAAGCGTGGTGATGCGGGTGAGCTGCTGGCTCTCTATGGCCTTGAGCGCGGCGTTGATCGACACGAACAGCCTGTCGGCACGATCGGCCGCCGTGTCGCTCGGCAGCGGATCGGAGCGGGTCGACCACAGCGAGAACGGCCTGGTGTCGCCAGCGCCAAGGTTGGCGCCGAGGCTGGCAACCGCATAGGCCTGTAGCGGGGCGTCGGTCACCTCGGCGCGTTTATCCGACTTTGCGGACACAGCCGTGCCTGCGGCGGGCGGCGTTCCGACGTCGCTCTCGGCGCGTTCGAGGAGCGGGCCGATGCGGCCGTGGCGCAGGCTGAGCTGGCTCTGTCGTTCCAGCAACTCGCCAACTTTGGTTTCCATGAGCTGCTGGTCGAGCAGCTGGCGGCTGGTGATCCGGTCGACCTGGGCGCGCAGTGCGGAGATGCGGTCCTCATAGGCCTGCTGCATGCGCGCCTGCCGTGCCGTGGTTGCGCCGATCAGGTCGTCGCGCAGCACGAGATAGGAGGTCGCCAGCAGATAGCCTATCGCCATCGCCGCCAGCGCCGAGCCGCAAAATGCGGCAAGCCATGGCCGTATGGTGAAATGCCTGATCTCGTTGCCCCGGGCGATAATGACCGTGTGGGGCTCATTGCGCCTGCCAAAGACCGTTGACTGACTGGCTACGTTCACAGGACCAAGCTTTCGTTACGACACCAACGACAAGCCCGATTACACATCATTAAGGTTAACGGTCGGTTGCTGGCGCCCAGCTTGCAGCCCATGGGTTGCAAGCCGGATTGCTTCGGCCCCGTGCTTCAGACGGGTTCACGCCACAGCCGAAATTGATGTCCCAGAAATTGACGTCAAAGCGCGCGCACGGCCTCCAGCACCGCCTCGGCATGGCCTTTGACGCGAACGTTTCGCCAGATCCGGGCGATTCGTCCGTCGCCGCCGATCAGGAACGTTGCGCGCTCGACGCCCATATAGCGGCGGCCATAGAGCTGCTTCTCGACCCACAGATGATAGGCTTCGATCACCTTGCGCTCCTCGTCGGCGACGAGGTCGACGGTCAGATCGTATTTCGACTTGAATTTGTCGTGTTTTCGGACACTGTCCGGCGACAGGCCGATCACGACAGCGCCGAGCTTTTCGAATTCCGGCTTCAACTGCGAAAAGCCGATCGCCTCGTTGGTGCAGCCGGTGGTGTCGTCCTGCGGATAGAAGTAAAGCACGACCGGCTTTCCCCGCAAGGACGCGAGGCTGAGCGATCCGCCGCCGTCGCGGGGAAGGTCGAACTGCGGCGCAACGTCGCCGACGTCGAGATCAGCCATATCGGTGCCCTTGTTTGTGGTTACGCGCGAGGCCTCATCGATATATTGTCGCAGCGGGATTCGTCCACGGTCGAGTTCGTTCAACGGAAAATTGTGTGGATCAGGAGCAGCCGCAGCACGAGAAGATCAGATTCAGGCGTGATGAAATCACCGACCTGGGGGCCTTCCCGTCCGCGTGCCGCATACCGCCGCTCGGCCAGGGCCGCGGCGTTGGTATTCTTGCGCGGCTGTTTGCCGGCTTTTTGGCGCTTGTGCTGCTGGCCACCGCCGCTGTCTATGCGATCGGCATGTCCGGCTTCGGCACCGAGCGGCTGCGGGCCGAAGCGGAAACGGCCATCGAGAAATTGGCCGGCGTCGACGTCGACGTTGCGGTCGGGCCGGCCCGTCTCACGCTCGACGGATCGAGCTTCATTGCGCTGCAGGTCAGCGACGTCAGCCTCAAGACCGCCGACGGCAAGCCGATGGCCGATGCCGGGCGTGTCCGCTTCGGCGTAAGGCTGATACCGCTGCTTTCGGGCGAGGTGCGGCTTACCAGCGCCAGGATTTCCGACGCGCGCATCGTGATGGCGGCGCTGCCGTCGGGTGGCGACTGGACGGCGGCACTGCGCAATGACGACGGCCTCATCGATCCGGACAGGCTGGCCGGCACGGTCTTTGCCAGCATCGGTCACGCGCTCGATGCGGTGCGCGAGGAGCAGATGCGCCGGATCGAGCTGCGCAATGTCGACCTCGTTCCGCCCGAGGCCGGGTTGGTCAAACTGGTCAGGATCGCGGATGCTACCGTTGCGCAGTCGGGGCCGGGCGGCATGGAGTTTTCATCCGACGCGGCTGTCGACGGCAGGGCACTCACCATCGCCGCCTCAGCCAGCCGTGATGCGACGACGCGGCGCGTGACGGCGTTGGATGCCAGCGTCGAGATAGCGCAGCTTGACCAGACCGCGACGGCGCCGGGCGGGACGCTTGGCGCGATTGCCTTGAAGCTGGCGGGATCGGAAGGATCCGGCGACAACGCGTCGCGGCTCACGGCCTCGCTGTCGTTCGCCGGTGCCGTGCTCGATCTTGGCACGCGTGGCTCGCTTCCAGCCGACGTCGATCTCGCTGCGACGCTTGTCGCCGGCGCCAACAAGGTCCAGGTGGACCGGCTGCAAGTGAGGACCGGTCGCTCGACATTCGAGTTCGCCGGTTCGATCGGGCCGAAGCCGGCGACCGGAACAGCAGGCGAGGAGCCGTCCTATCGCTACGACCTGACCAGCGACGGCTCGACACTGGCGCCTTCGGAATCCTCCGAACCTGCGCTCGATTTCATCGCCCGGGTGGCCGGCGTCTACCAGACCCGCAGCCGCAGACTGGTGGCCGAGCAAATCGGGATCAGGTCGGGGTCCGCCAGCGAGGCGCTGGGCACGGCTTCGGTCGAATTCCCCGAGGGAAAGGTGCCGGGCATATCTGTAGCCTTCAACGTCCACGATATGCCGGTCTCGCATGTCAAGCAGTTGTGGCCCTGGTTTGCGGCGCGAAACGCTCGCCTGTGGGTGTTGAAAAACCTGTTCGGCGGCCGTGTCGTCGACGCCAGCCTGCAGTTCCAGGTCGTGCCCGGGCGCCTTGGCAACGGCATCCCGCTTTCATCTGATGAGGTATTCGGCCGTTTCCAGGTCGAGGGATCGCGCTTCGATACAGCCGGTCACATCCCGCCGATACGCGATGCCGTCGGCGTCGTCGAATTCCACGGCAATGACGTCGACATCGCCTTGTCCTCGGGCAACGTCTATATGGCCAGCGGCCGCACGGTCGCGGCAAGCAACGGCACGATGACGGTCAAGGCGGCGAACCGCCCGCCGGTGATCGGCGCGCTCGACATCGATGTTGCCGGGGAGGCGTCCGCGATCGCCGAGCTCGCCTCCTACGAGCCTATCAACGGCATGCGCCGTGTCGGCCTGCTGCCGGAAGACCTGTCCGGCACGGTGACCGGCCACGTCAAGGCGGACATTCCGCTGCAGCGCGGCGTCGAGAGCTCGAAACTCGATTGGCTGGTGACGCTCGATTACAAGGACCTGTCGCTGGGCAAGCCGTTCGAAGACCAGACGGTGACGGACGCGGACGGTTCGATCACGGTCGAACCCGAGAAGGCGGTGATATCAGCCAAGGCGCTGCTCAATGGCATTCCAGCCGAACTCGACCTGATCGAACCGCTCAGGGATGGCGGACCGCCACGCAGCCGGAAAGTGGCGCTGACGCTCGACGACAAGATACGTGCCGCCGCTATGCCTGGCCTGTCGGAGCTGCTTTCTGGAACCGTCAAGGTTGAGATCGACAAGAGCGGCACGGGCAACACGGGCAACCAGACTGTCTCGGCGGACCTGACCAATGCCAGGCTGGACATTCCCTGGGCAGGCTGGAGCAAGGGCCCCGGCATTCCAGCCAATGTCACATTTGCCATGGCCAAATCCGGCGACACCACGACGCTGTCCGACTTCGACCTGAATGGAAAGACCTTTTCGATCGATGGCGGCGTGGTGCTGGTCAAAGGCGCCCTGTCCTCGGCGCGGTTCAGCAACGTCAAGCTGAACCGGGGAGACAACGTTGCCGTTTCGGTGAAGCGATCGGGCAAGGGCTACGCGATCGACATCAGAGGCAGCGCGCTGGACGCGCGCTCGCTGATCAAGCAATTCACGTCCGATGTCGACACCGCCACCAAGGCCACGGGTTCCGACGCGATTTCGGTCAGCGCCGACGTCAATTCGCTGACCGGCTTCCACAACGAGACGCTGTCGAACCTGAACCTCGACTACAGCGCCGCCGGCTCAAGGGTGAATGGGCTCAAGGTGAGCGCCACGGCAAGTTCGGGTGCTGCCATCAGCATCAGCAACACGACCGGCGCCGGCAAGCGCGCCCTCAACGTCCGGTCGGCCGATGCCGGCGCCATCCTGCGGTTCCTCAACATCTACGAGCATATGGAGGGCGGTTCGATCACCCTGGCGCTCGCCGGGGCAAGCGATGGGCCGATGAAGGGCCAGGTCGACTCGCGTGATTTCTTCGTGGTCAACGAGCCGAAACTCGCCTCGCTGGTATCGACGACGCCGGCGGGTGACAGCCGCAGCCTCAACGAAGCCGTCAAAGCCAATATCGACACGTCGAGAGTAAAATTCGAGCGCGGCTTTTCCGAGATCGAAAAGGGCGCCGGCTATCTGAAGTTGGCCAATGGCGTGCTGCGCGGCCCGCGCATCGGCACCACCTTCCAGGGCACGCTCTATGACAAGAACAACAACATGGACATGACCGGCACCTTCATGCCGGTCTACGGCATCAACCGCATCTTTGGCGAACTGCCGCTGTTCGGCGCGCTGCTCGGCAATGGCCGCGATCGCGGCCTGATCGGCGTGACCTACCGGCTTAGGGGCAATGCCAATAAGCCCAAACTGGACGTCAATCCACTGTCGGTGATCGCGCCCGGAATTTTCAGGTCGATCTTCGAGTATCGGTAAGGTGAAAGCTCAATCACTTCGAGCCCCGATTGGATCTGGTTCGTAGTTACGGGCTGGCTACAGGTGGGCAATACCGGCTTTCAGCAGTCCCTCGCGGACGTGCTGCACATCAGACTCTTGGGCATAGTGCAGGGTGGCGATAAATGAATCGAGGTCGAATTGGGGATCGAGCGTTTTGACCTTGCGTAGATGCGCCGCGGCGGCGATTTCGTCGCCGAGCCAGCCGTAGCAGGCAGCGGCGAAAGCATGCTGAACCGAGTCCATGGTTGACAGATGCATGAAAGCTTCGATCGCCTCGCCATACTGGCGCGCGGCGAAACGCGCCTTTCCCAGATGGCTCCAGAACCTCTCCGGGTGGTGCGGATTCAACTGCATTGCCTTGCGGATCCATTCAATTCCCTCTTCCGGCCTCCCCAGCCACGTCAACAACTCGCCTTGCTGCACCACCACGAGGTCGTAATTGGGATTGAGGGCCAGCGCCCGCTCTTGATGGTAGCGCGCTGTGGTCAGCTCATTGTTGTTCACGTTCACTGCGGCGAGGATGCGGTGGACATCGGCATCGTTGTCGTCCAGCGCCAGCGCCCTGTCCAGCGCTGCCATGATGTCGTTCCAAACGGCATCCCGGTCTTTGCACCAGTTATAGACCCAGGCCTGACCAAGAATGCAGGCCCGCCAGGCATGGGCATGGGCATAATCGGGGTCAAGCGCGACGGCCCTGTTTATCAAGGTTTGCGCGCGTTCATTATCCGCAATCGTGCTTTTGTGATGCAGCACCTTGGCGGCAAGCACACATTCATACGCGGCCATGTTTGCGGGTTTCGCCCGCGCGAGCTGGTCCCGCTGAGCCGCCTCGACACGACCGGGCAGCGTGGCTGCGATCGCCGCGGTCACCTCATCCTGAATCGCGAAGATGTCGTCCAGCTTCCGGTCATATTTGTCTGCCCAGATATGAGCGTCATTCGCCGTGTCGATGAGCTGAACCGTCACGCGCACCCTGTCGCCGATCTTGCGGACGCTTCCCTCCACCAGGTATTGGACGTCTAGTTTCTCGGCCACCTCGCGCACATTCACGGCGCGGTTCTTGTAGACGAAGCTGGAATTGCGCGAGATGACGAACAGCTCATGGTGGCGGGACAGTTCGGTGATGATGTCCTCGGTCAGTCCGTCCGCGAAAAATTCCTGCTCGGGGTCGCCGCTCATGTTGGTGAATGGCAGCACCACTATCGAAGGTTTCGAGATGGATCGCTTTGCCTCGACTTCTGGCAGGACAGGACTGTCAAGCCCAATGCGATAGAGGCGAACCGGGCGGCTGATGTTCTTTAACGTCTTCTCGCCCAAATCCTCCATGGCAATTTCGAGACGGTCGGCAATTTGGGTCGCCACCGCTGCGGTCACGCAGATACCGCCGACGTCGGCGAGTTGCTCGATGCGCGAGGCAATATTGACGCCGTCGCCGAAAATGTCGTCATCGTCGAAAATGATGTCGCCGAGATTTATGCCGATCCTGAATTCGATACGCCGTTCTTGCGGCACATCCGAATTGCGCCGTTTCATGCGCTGTTGGATTTCCACGGCGCATTTCACGGCATCGGTCACGCTCTGGAACTCAACGAGCATGCCGTCTCCGGTGGTCTTGATGATCCGGCCCTTGTTCTTCGCGATGGCGGGATCGACCAGTTCTATGCGATGGGTCCGAAGGCGTGCGAGCGTGCCGGATTCGTCGGCCTCCATTAGCCGACTGTAGCCCGCCATATCGGCAGCCAGAATTGCGGCTAGTCTCTGTTCCATCGCCTGAACCAAAAACCAAGCCTATCCTTCCTGGGCTGCCAAATCCAGCAATTTGGGCATGTGGCTGATCAAGAAGTCGTCCTACCGCAGCAGCAAGAAAGGGTGGATCAGAACCTTCCGCCTTCCGTCAGGTGGCTGCGAACTCGATCGCATCGATGGCGGGAGACGCCCCGATCCGCGCGGCGTCAGACCGGAAACGTCCGATATGAACACGACTTGGGACCATAGACAGACTTCTGAGCGGTCACGGACAAAGGTCCGATTCCTGATACTAACCTGCCGTTTTCGCCGCAGTGCAGCTCTCGAACTTCCGCAAAAGCATTTTAGGATTTGGCGACGGCGTTTCTTTGTTCCTGCCGTTCAGCAGAAGCCATCGGCAGAATTGGGTCGAGGGTACAGTCCATGAATTCAGGATCGACGTCGCGTTCGATGACATCGAACATGCTGTCTACGAAATCGATCAAGGAATCAGAGGATCGAATGGCCTGCTCGATGTCCCGTTTGACCACTGCATCCAGGACCGACAGATGCGTGTCGACGGTCTTTTTAATATTGGAGTGTCCGCTGGTGCGATTGTGATAGATCCAGCCAACACGTCTGAAGATGGTATGAAGCGGGCGCAGCGTGTGTTCCAGAAACGGCTCGCCCGCTGCGGCCAAGATCAGTTGGTCAATCCGCCGGTCAAAAGCATTGAACTCACCAATTGCAATCGCTTCCCGCCGTTCCCGCAACTGACGGGCCAAGTGCAGCATCTGGTTGCGATGCGACGAGCCCGATCGCTCCGCCGCGAGGCGAATGACGAAACGCTCGAGATCGCGACGGAGTTTGAGCAGCAGTCGCTCTCGCGCCAGATCAATGGGGGCCACCTGCAGGCCATGCCGGGGCCTGACGATCATCAGGGTGTCGGCCGCTAGCCGCGTGACGGCCTGATGGACGGGCGTGCGGCTGAACCCCGACATATCCTGCAGGTCTTGTATCGTGAGAAAAGCTCCAGGTTTTAACTCGCACGTGACGATCAGGTGCTCGAATTTCTCGTAGGCCAGGTCCAGCAGGTTAACAGCATTCCGGCGAGTCGGTGAGGGGGTGTCGATAGGCATCCCTTTTGCCGCCTTGGGCTTCACGCGCCTATTGGGGGGTTGTTTGCTCATGCCTCTCCGATCTCGCTTTGTGCGTAATACACAACATATTGTGATATTTCATCGCGTGCAAAGCGCTTTCTGTAGCTGCCCTCCATTCCCCACCTTTTGCGCTGGTCCCGCATTCGTCGCCTGCTGCATCGCGCGGGCGCATCCCAAATTGGCGTTGCGTATGGTGCAAAACTCGGATATGTGATCTTTAGTGATATTTTACAATATGTCACTGACATCGTGGAGGCGATGTGATCTTGCTCAGGAGGAGTTCAGCATGACCAGCTTTCGATCACGCATAGCAGGGGCCGCGTTGTTCGGTCTGCTTGCGATTGTGCCCGCCGCTTCATTGGCCGATGGGGCCGCGACGCTGCGTTTCCAGACGCATCACAGCCCGACATCGCTGCAAGGCAAGGCGCTCATTCGCTTTGCTGAACTTGCAAACCAGGGGTCAGGTGGAACACTTCAGGTAGAGATGCTGACCAGTTCGTCGGTCGTGAAGTCATCCGAAGCCTTCGAAGCGGCCGCTACCGGCATTATCGACGGCGACGCGACAGGCGCGGGCTATGTCACCGGCAAGAACCCAGCCTTCCAATTCTATGGCGACATCATGGGCGGTTACTCCAAGCCCGGCGGAGATCCTCGGGTGGTACAGGGATGCCGGAGGCCTCGACCTCGCCAACCAACTCTATGAACAATTCAACATGCATCTGGTCGGCGTGTTCGTCGCCACGCCGGAATCGCTTGGATCTACGACCACACTGGCCGGAATCGGGGATTTGAAGGGGTGGAAATTCCGCTCGCCGCCGGGGATGGAATCGGAAATTTTCCAAAAACTTGGTTCAGCTCCGGTCGTGATGCCGTTCGGCGAAGTGTTCACGGCAATGTCCACGGGCACGGTTTCCGGCGCCGACGCTTCGACCTTGGCTGTCAACAAAGGGCTCGGCCTCTATGACGTTGGAAAGCATGCCACCTATCCCGGCTTCCATTCGATGCCGATCGAGCATGTCACGGTCAACCTCGACAGGTGGAACGCACTGTCAGATGCCCAGAAGCAAGCGCTTCGCGATGCGGTCGACACGATCGCCAAGGAGGTTGCATCTCAATCGGCGGTCGACGACGAGAAGGCAGCGGCCGAACTGACGGCTGCCGGCGTCACCCTTCACAACTGGAGCGAGGAGGACCGGCTCGCTTTCCGCAAGGTTGCCCAAGAGGTTTGGGGCGATTGGGCGCAGCGCAGCCCGGAGGCAAAGGCGGCCTACGAGTCGCATGTCGCCTACATGGCCAAGCTCGGCATCCTGAAATAGCCCTCCGCATTTCAACCGGGCGGGCGGCTTGGATGCCGCCGCCCGAAACCGAGAGGCAGCATCATGTCAGCCGAACCGGATACCCACCACGAAGCAGGCAAGTCGCCACTGGCTTGGTTTTCCCTGCTGCTGCTCGTGATCGTAGTGATCACGCTTTATGAGGTCGTTGCGCGCTACATTTTCGGAAGCCCCACGGTGTGGGCCAACGAACTGTCGCTTTTCCTGTCCGCGATCGTCTTCCTGGTGTCTGGCGTCTACGCCATGCAACGTGACGAACATCTGCGGATTTCCGTGATCTACGACATGGTGCCCCGGCCGGTGCGGCGTGTTTTCGACGCGATTGCACTCCTTTGCACCCTGGTTTTCTGCGGCGGGCTGGCGTGGTTCGGATTTCCGACGGCATGGCGCGCGCTTGTCACCTGGGAGCGTTTCGGCACCGCCTGGAACCCACCCATTCCGGCTGTGATCAAACCGCTCATCGTCGTGGCCGCAGCTGCCATGGCGCTCATTGCAATCGTCAATTTCGTTCGCAACGGCCGCCGCCACCCGCCGGTCGAAGACGAACGCATTACCTGACGGGCGGCCGGACATGACGATCGAACTCATCTCCATAATTCTGCTTTTCGGTGTCTTTGGGCTTATGGCCGTCGGCGTGCCGCTCGCCTTCGCCGCCGGCTCACTCGCCATTCTTGTAGCCTACGCCAAGTTCGGATCGCCGGTCATCGCGCTTGCTCACAAGACGGTCTACGGCCTGGCCACCGAATACACGCTGCTTTCGGTGCCGATGTTTATCCTGATGGCGTCGCTGCTCGAACGCTCACGCCTGGCCCGTGACCTGTACGACGCACTCCACAGCGTGGTCGGAAGGGTGCGCGGCGGCATCGGCATCGTCACCCTCGTGATTTCGGTGCTGCTCGCCGCGATCAGCGGGATCATCGGCGGCGAGATTGTGCTGCTTGGCCTCGTCGCCCTGCCGCAGATGCTGCGTCTCGGATATGACCGCAATCTCGCCATCGGGATCGTCTGCGCCGGTGGTTCGCTGGGCACGATGATCCCGCCTTCGATCGTGCTCATCATTTACGGCCTGACGGCCGACGTCTCCGTGCACAAGCTGTTTCTGGCCTCGTTCATTCCCGGCTTTCTGCTCGCCGGCGTCTATCTTGCGTACATTGTCGTGCGCTGCTGGCTGAACCCATCCATCGCACCGATGCCTTCGGCAAAAGATCTTGCCGAGTTCTCTTGGGGCAAGTTTACGCGCGGCGCGCTCCCGACCGCTGCGCTTATCGTAACCGTATTCGGCTGCATCTATGGCGGCATCACCTCTATCACCGAAGCGGCGAGCATCGCGGTGGGGATGACGATTGCGATCATCGCGCTGCGCGGAGAACTGAGCTGGAAGATCGTTCGCCAGGCGCTGACGCAGACCTTGCGCGCCTGCGGCATCATCCTGTGGGTGACGTTTGGTGCGGCCGTCCTGATTGGCGTCTATAATCTGTCAGGCGGACAGCGCTACGTCACGGACCTCATCACCGGCCTCGACATCTCGCCCTTCATCACCATCCTGGTCATGATGGCCGTGTTTGTTGTGCTCGGCATGTTCATGGACTGGATCGGCATCCTTTTGCTCTGCATGCCGATCTTCGTGCCCATCGTGCTGGCTCTCGGCTACGACCCGGTCTGGTTCGGCGTACTCTTTTCGGTGACGATGCAGGTTGCGTTCCTTTCGCCGCCGTTCGGACCGGCAGCGTTCTATCTCAAGAGCGTGGCCCCACCGGAGATCACCCTTCAGAAAATATTCGCGTCTCTCTGGCCCTTCATACTGTTGCAGCTTGCTGTTCTGGCATTGCTTCTGAGCTTCCCGGAAATCTCGCTCTGGCTCCCGCGATTCTTCGGCTAGGAAAAATTCCCAAAGGCACAACAATGAAAATTACCTCGATCAAGACCTTCCGGCTGAAAGAGTTCTCAAACGTCTTGTGGGTCCACGTCGAGACCGATGCAGGTGTGACCGGACTTGGCGAAACTTTCTATGGGGCTGGGGCGGTGGAGGCGCACATCCACGACACGCTCGCAGCCAGACTGTTGGGCCGCAATCCGCTGCACATAGAGGCGCTCAACAAGGAAATGGTCTCGCTTCCGATGGCGCAGTCGTCAACCGGGGCCGAATACCGGGCCGCCTCGGCGATCGACATCGCGCTTTGGGATATCTTCGGAAAGGTCTGCGGCCAACCGGTGCACCAGATGCTGGGCGGCCTGTGCTGGGACAAGATCCGCATCTACAACACCTGCGCCGGATACCGCTATGTCCGCACCAACAACATCAGGCCGGTGTCGAACTGGAACCTCGGCGGGCGCGAAGGACCGTACGAAGATCTCGACGGCTTCATGAACCGGCCGGACGAACTCGCCGAGAACCTGCTCGAGTCCGGCATCACAGCCATGAAGATCTGGCCCTTCGATCCGGCCGCGCAGGAAACGCGTGGCCAGTACATCACCGCGGAGCAGATGAAGAAGGCGGTCGCGCCGTTCGAAAAGATCCGCAAGGCCGTCGACGACAAGATCGAGATCATGGTCGAGTTCCACTCGCTGTGGAACCTGCCGACGGCGAGGAAGATCGCTAAGGCGCTCGAACCGTACAGCCCGACTTGGTACGAAGACCCAATCCGGATGAACTCGGCGCAGGCGCTCGCCGAATATGCCGCGTCGACCGACGTCTGGGTCTGCGCCAGCGAGACGCTCGGCTCGCGCTGGCCCTACAAGGACATGCTGGAGCGCGACGCAATGCACGTCGTCATGGTCGATCTGTGCTGGACCGGGGGGCTGACCGAGGGGCGCAAGATCGCGGCACTTGCCGAAACCTATCACCGTCCCTTTGCGCCGCATGACTGCATCGGACCGGTGGGGTTCGCCGCTGCGGTTCATATGTCCTTTAGCCAACCCAACACACTGATCCAGGAATCGGTGCGCGCCTTCTATCGCGGCTGGTACAACGAGCTTGTCACGACAGTGCCGAAAATCGAAAACGGCTACGTCTATCCGATGGAGGGACCGGGCCTCGGTCTCGAACTCCTGCCGTCCGTCTTCGAGAGGGCTGACCTCTCGGTGCGAGCCTCGTCTTTATGATCTAGGGAAGACTAGAATGTCGATCAGCCTGTTCAGCCTGAAGAACAAGACGGCCCTGGTGACTGGCTCTTCGCGCGGTCTCGGCCATGCTATCGCCGTCGGACTGGCGCAGGCGGGCGCGTCGATTGTCCTGAACGGCGTCAACCGCGATCGCCTCCTCGCGGCTTCCTCGAATATGCGCGAAGAGGGGATGAGCGTGCGCGAATCCTGCTTCGACGTTACGGATGAGGCCTCTGTCGTCGCCGCCTTCGAAGGCTTCGATCGGGAGGGTGTGGCGATAGACATCCTCGTCAACAATGCGGGCATCCAGCTGCGCAAGCCGATGGTGGAACTTTCGACTGCGGAATGGCAGAGGGTGATCGACACGAACCTCACCAGCGCCTTCATTGTGGGCCGCGAGGCCGCGAAGCGGATGATCTCCCGAGGCAGCGGCAAGATCGTCAATATTGGCTCGCTGACCAGCGAACTGGCCCGCGCCACGGTAGCCCCCTACACCGTCGCCAAGGGCGGCATCAAAATGCTGACCAAAGCCATGACGGCCGAGTGGGCCGAACATGGCATCCAGGTCAATGCCATCGGCCCGGGCTATATGGTGACGGACATGAACGAGGCGCTGATCGCCAATCCTCAATTCGATGCTTGGGTCAAAGGCCGGACGCCGGCCCGGCGCTGGGGAAAGCCTGAAGAGCTCGTCGGCGCCGCGATCTTCCTTGCCTCCGCCGCGTCCGACTATGTCAGCGGCCAGATCATCTATGTCGACGGCGGAATGATTTCCGTCCTCTGACCTCCCGCAGGAGCTGTTTCATGCGCGCGCTGGTTGCTTATAAGCCGCACGACATCAGGATCGAAGACAACGAACCGGCACAGTCGCCCGGTCCCGGCGAAGTGCGCGTGCGCATCGAGCGCGGCGGCATCTGTGGTTCCGACCTCCATTACTATCACCACGGCGGTTTCGGCGCCGTGCAGCTGAAGGAGCCGATGATCCTCGGCCACGAAGTTGCGGGATGCGTTGTTGAGACAGGGCTGGCCGTCGCAAAGGTCAAAGTGGGCGATCGTGTGGCGATTAATCCGAGCATGCCGTGTGGGCAATGTCGGTATTGCCGGATGAAGATGAGCAATCAGTGCCTCGACATGAGGTTCTTCGGCAGCGCAATGCGCTTTCCCCACATGCAGGGCCTGTTCCGCGAGGAGGTGACCCTGCCCGAGGTGCAAGTCTTCGCGGTTCCCGCCGATCTCGACCTCGGCCTGGCGGCCTGTGCCGAGCCCCTCGCCGTCTGCCTGCATGCGGCTTCCTCGGCAGGCTCGTTGGTCGGAAAGCGCGTGCTGGTGTCGGGCTGCGGACCGATCGGTTGCCTCACGATCGTCGCCGCACGGCATGCCGGCGCGCAAGAGATCGTCTGCACCGATATTGCCGCCGCGCCGCTTCGGATCGCAAGCAAGCTCGGGGCCGACCGAACACTCGATCTTAGCGAGGCGCCCGACGCATTCCGGCCTTTCGCGGAAGAGAAGGGCGCTTTCGACACCGTCTTTGAGTGCTCCGGCAATGGGAAGGCACTTGCGGCTGTGTTCGAGGTTGTGCGCCCGCGTGGCATTATTGTCGCCGTCGGCCTTGGTGGTGACGTTTCCATGCCGTTGAACACAGCCGTCGCCAAGGAAGTGTCGCTTCGCGGGAGCTTCCGCTTTGATGCAGAGTTCGCGTGGGCCGTGGAACTGATCGCGAAGGGAGCGGTCGATCTTTCACCGCTGGTGACCGCGACCGTGCCGCTGGACAGCGCGGACGAGGCTTTTCGGCTGGCTTCCGATCGGGCGCAGTCAATGAAGGTTCAGCTTGCGTTCGATCGATAAGGAGCCTTCAAGGATGCACATCGTTTTCCACGGCGCGAACGCTTTGACCTTCCGGAGGGGCCTCGAAACCTTGCTGGAGGAGTCGCACGACATCGCCGAAGTGCCCGACGATCTGTTTGGGGAGACGCCGTGCGCGCTCTATTCAGCGGCGGACGTCATCGTCGGTATCCGGCTCACCTCCACCATGCCGATACCCTCGAGCCTGAAGCTCTATCAGGTTCCAGGTGCCGGGTATGACGGGATCGATCCCGCCGTCCTGCCTGCCGGCGCGGCGCTGTGCAACTGCTTCGGCCATGAGAACGCGATCGCCGAATATGTGATGGCGGCGCTGCTCGCGCCACGTGCCGCTCGCCGACGCTAACCGGCGTCTACGGAAGGGTGATTGGAAATATTGGGCGGGAGGGTCTGACGGCTTGCGCACCGAGCTCGGCGAAACCACCATCGGCATCCTCGGCCATGGCCATATCGGCAAGACTCTTGCCCATCGCGCCAAAGCTTTTGGCATGCGGGTGTCGATCGCCAACCGCAGCCCAGTCTCCATTTCGGAAGTGGTAGACGAGACTTATGCGCTGTCAAACCTGCCGGCCTTCATGGGGTCAGCCGATGCGATCGCTAACACGCTTCCACTTACGGAACAGACGCAGGGACTGATCGGCGCTGGGGAACTTGCCGCCATGCGGCCAAGCGCGGTGATCCTCAATGTCGGCCGCGGCGCCGTGATCGACGAAACAGCTCTCTACGAGGCGCTGAAGGCGAGACGGATCGGCGGGGCCGTCATCGACACTTGGTACGTTTATCCGAACGCAGAGAAGCCGAACCCGCTGCCCTCACGCCTGCCGTTTCATGAACTCGACAACGTGATGATGACTCCGCACATGTCGGGATGGACCAACGGCACGATCAGCCGCCGCCAGGAAACGATTGCGGACAATATCAATAGGCTTGCATCGGGAAAAGACCTGAAGAACCGCGTCCGTTAGCGGGGGTGCGAGCTGCATGCCGCCATCGAGATCGATCAAGCGCTGGTCAGACCGGCCGCACCAGAACGTGTTTTTTCTTGCCGAGCGACAGCTTTACGACCTGTTCCGGACCTAGATCCTCAAGTGTCACCAACCGGCGATCGTCGGACACGGACTGGTCGTTCAGCCGCACGGCGCCGCCCTGGATGTGTCGCCGCGCCTCGCCGTTGGACGCGGCAAGCCCGGCGGCAACGAACAGCGACAATATGCCGACGCCGCTTTCCAGATCGGCCTTGCCGACCTCGACGGTCGGCAGCGTTTCGGCCAGCGACCCTTCTTCAAACGTCTTGCGCGCGGTTTCCTCGGCTTGCTCGGCCGCCTCGCGGCCGTGCACGATGGTCGTCGTTTCAGTGGCCAGGACCTTCTTGGCCTCGTTGATCTCTGAGCCGCCAAGCGCGGCGAGCCGCGCGATCTCGCTAAGCGGCAGGCGGGTGAAAATCTTGAGGAAGCGCGTGACGTCGGCGTCCTCGGTGTTGCGCCAGTACTGCCAGAAATCATAGGGCGAGTAGAGGTCGCCGTTCAGCCACACCGCGCCCTTGGCCGATTTTCCCATCTTGGCGCCTGACGACGTCGTCAGCAGCGGTGTGGTCAGGGCATAAAGCTGCGGCGTGCCCATGCGGTGTCCGAGATCGACGCCGTTGATGATGTTGCCCCACTGGTCCGATCCGCCCATCTGCAGGCGGCAGCCATAGCGCCGGCTGAGCTCGACGAAATCATAGCCCTGCAGGATCATGTAGTTGAATTCGAGGAAGGAGAGCGATTGCTCGCGCTCGAGCCTCAGTTTGACGCTGTCGAAGGTCAGCATGCGGTTGACCGAAAAATGCCGGCCGACATCGCGCAGGAACTCGACATAGTTGAGCTTCATCAGCCAGTCGGCATTGTTGACCATGATCGCGTCGCCCGCACCGTCGCCGAAACGCAGGATGCGGCCGAAGATGCGCTTGATGCCCTCGATGTTGGTGGCGATGGCCTCAGGCGTCAAAAGCTTGCGCTGGTCGTCGCGGAAGGAAGGATCGCCGATCATCGAAGTGCCGCCGCCCATCAGCGCAATCGGCCGATGGCCGGTCTCCTGCAGCCAGTAGAGCATGGTCGCGGAAATCAGATTGCCGATATGCAGGCTGGTCGCCGTGGCGTCGTAGCCGACATAGGCGGTCACCGTTTCCCTGGCGAAAAGCTGGTCGAGGCCGGCATCATCCGAAATCTGGTGGATGAAACCACGCTCGCTCATTACGCGCAGGAAATCGGATTTGAAGGCGGACATTTTTTCTTTCCCGAAAGCGCCCGACCGATGCGGATCGGGCGTGGTATGGGTGAACGCGGGCGTTTAGCATCCAAGCGCGGTCAGCAAAAGGGGAATCCGGTTTTGCCACCTGACCGCTGTAACGGCGCCGCACGGCATCGAATCGAATGCCATATCCTGCGACAGAGCCGAGATGCCGGAGATATCTTCGCTGTTCGGCCTATCTCAACCGTTTCGGCCGCGGGTCGGACAACTCGCCGGCCAGACGGCGATCGAGATAGTCTGCGCATTCCTGGAGCAGGAGGTCCGCATCGTTGGAGAAGAAATGGTTGGCGCCGGGCAAGGTCTTCTGGGTGATGGTGATGCCCTTTTGCGTGTGCAGCTTGTCGACCAGCCCCTGCACGTCCTTTGGCGGCGCAACCTTGTCGGCGTCGCCATGGATGATGAGGCCGGACGAAGGGCAGGGCGCCAGGAACGAGAAATCATAGGTGTTGGGCTGCGGCGCGATCGAGATGAAGCCTTCGATCTCCGGCCGGCGCATCAGAAGCTGCATGCCGATCCACGAGCCGAACGAATAGCCGGCGACCCAGCAGCTCTTGGAATCCGGATGCAGCGACTGCACCCAGTCAAGTGCCGCGGCCGCATCCGACAATTCGCCGGTGCCGTGGTCGAATTCGCCCTGGCTGCGGCCGATGCCGCGGAAATTGAAGCGCAGCGTGGTGAAATCCCGCTTCTGGAACATGTAGAAGAGGTCGTAGACGATCTTGTTGTTCATCGTGCCGCCGAACTGTGGGTGCGGGTGCAGGATGATGGCGATCGGCGCGCTCTTTTCCTTGGAAGGCTGGTAGCGACCCTCCAGGCGGCCGGCCGGACCGGTGAAAATGACCTCAGGCATAAAATACTCCACATGGCATAAGAATGCGCGGTGCTTGGAACAACTCTTCCTCTGGCCCCAGTCTTCCCAGGCCTTGACGCAGGGCGAGCGTCTTCTTAGAAGCTAGTTTAGAATTGTTCAAAACTGGATGGCCAAAACGTCGTGGTTCGGCCATCCACGCCGCAAGTCGCGTAAATAGGACGGCTTGCCTTGCAATTTCAAGGAAATAACGCGTTATCCTCGCGGAATGGACCGATCGAAACGAAAATGGCCGGAAGACGCGCCTATCTCGACTACAATGCTAGCGCGCCGCTGCTTGCCGCGGCGCGGGGGGGGGGGGGGGGGGGGGGGGGGGGGGGGGCCCCCCCCCCCGCGGGGGGGGGGGGGGGGGGGGGGGGCCCCCGGGGGGGGGGGGGGGGGAGGGGGGGGGGGGGGGGGGGGGGGGGGG